>JAGREB010000011.1 GCA_020446775.1 Paracoccaceae bacterium | reverse complement strand
GAGCGTTACTTCTCCAATCCGCATTGCTCTCAATCGCGTCACCTTCGGCGCCCGTGACATAGATGTCGCGAAAGCCGAAAGCATGGGCTGGGAGAATTGGGTCGAGGATCAACTCAATCCGCCTGCGGGAGACGATCCGGCGCTCGCCGGCTTACTCAATGGCGCAACGCTAAAAATTGCCTATTCCGCCCGCGATACCGAAACTCAATCTTGGCCGGCCGTAAACGAAGAGCGTCCATTGACGACGCTTTCGATGAATAGCGCCGACCTTTTGGCGATTTACGACAAAGTGCGTGCCGGTGAGCTTCCAAATGCCGAGATCAACCGCCTTGGAGAGGAAACGGTGGCGGCGACCTGGATCCGCAACGCCCACAGCGCCTATCAAGTGCGCGAAGTGATGGCGGACTTCTGGCATCGGCACTTCAATGTCGCGGCATCTGAAGGTCAGCAAGTGATATTCACATTGCCGATCTACGATCGCGATGTCATTCGCGCCAATATCTTTGGTAACTTTCGCGCGTTCGTGACAGCGAACGCGCAATCGACGGCAATGTTGTTCTATCTCGACAATGCCGACAGCCGTGCAAGCCAACCAAACGAGAATTACGCGCGCGAATTACTGGAACTGCACACCATCGGCGCCAGCGGCTATGTCGGTGTGAACAAACCGCCATGGACGGGCCCCGGGCCGGAACCCGTCGGCACGCAATCTGTGGGATTTTCCGACCAGGATGTCATCGCCGCCAGCCGGGCATTGTCAGGATGGACCGTCGGCATGGGCCAACGCGCGCCCGGCCGCCGTGTTCTCCCGAAAACCGGCGAATTCCTGTACGAAGCCGCGTTTCACAACCCGGACGCCGGCGAGTTCATGGGCGTCCATTTGCCGCCGTCACCGGCGGCCGATCTAAATTCCACTCAAGCGGTTGAACAGGGACTTAAGGTCATCGAACTCGCTGCCGAACACGATATAACCGGCCGGTTCGTTGTGACCAAATTAGCCACACGCCTGTTTGGCGATACCCCGCCACAAAACGTGATCGACGTAGCGACAGCGACCTGGTTGGCAAATCGCAAGTCGTCAACGCAGTTGCGCGACACGCTCAGGACCATTTTGCTTTCCCCGGAATTAATGCAGGCACCGGCCGTCAAGGTCCGCCGGCCGTATGAAAAGATGATTGCGATCGCCCGTGGCGTCGGGGCAGCGATTTCGCCAAAGCGTTCGATGTTGAGCGTGTTCAATGGAACCAAAGATGCCATATTCACATGGCCGGCGCCGAATGGATGGCCGGACAAAAGCGGCTACTGGCTTGCAACGTCGGGTTTACTCACGCAATGGAACGCCGTTTTGAACTCGTTGAACAACGGCCTGTTGTCGGTATCGCTGGCAAACGAATCCATTGATACAACATCGATCGTAGAACTGGTCGACGATTGGACCGAGCGGATCGTCGGCGGGCCAATTTCCGCGTCGGGGCGGCAAGCACTGATCGACTTTGCCTCAAACAGCAGCGGAATCAAAGGATACGTCGGCCTGAACAATGCGAACGCTCAGAATATCGAGAATCAATTGCGCCGCTTGGTGACGATGATCGCCGCAAGCCCGGAATTCAGTTACCGCTGATCAACCGGAACAGGCGATGTCGTGCCCGGACCGCACGTTCGTTCGCGCTACGGGCCCGGCCCATTCATAGATGTCGACGGTCGCCGAATCGCATTTCCCGCACGTTCCGCACGGCAGCCGGTCGCTTAAACAGCGAACTTTGCCTTTGGCGATCCAGGTCTCGACCAAACCGCGCGCGGCGTCGGGCGCGACGTCGAAATGACGAACTATGTCATCCAACGACGCGCGCTTGTGCGTCTTGAGATAATCCCGAATGTCCGTAAGCAGCATGGCGGTTACTCCGCCGGTTGCGGCGCGGGCGTGCCGATCCGCCGCTTGGCCGAGAACATCAACCAAACGATACCGGCGGCCATCAAACCGATCACCGACCCGATCCACATGGTTGCCGTCGACGGATGTGCGTCGAACGTCCCGGCCTGGTAAACCAGCACGCCAATACCGTAGCCCAGCGCGGTCGAGTAGGTCGCCACGAAGACCGTCCAGGCCGCCGGCAATTCCCGGTAATACGACGCGAGTGCCGACATGCACGGCGAATACAGCAGGATCACAAGCAAATACGCGAACGCACCGATGGCGCCATCGAATTGCTCCGCCATGGTTCCAAACGTACTAACCGAGACCTCCTGGCTGGCCGCGGCCTCCTCCAACGAGCTCGACGCCACGACGTCGAGCCCAAGAGGATCGAGCAGGCGATCCGCCAGGTCCGCGAAATTCGCGGGAATTGTGGCGAACGCCGCGCCGATCCCATCCCAGACATTGAATGTATCTTCGGCGGCGCCCGCATCCTCGCCGGTCGCATCGGCCGCCATTTGCGAATAGAGCGCATCGAGCGTCCCGATAACGACTTCCTTGGCGAAAATGCCGGTGAACAAACCAACCGCCGCCGGCCAGTTTGTGTCCTTGATGCCCATGGGTTCAAAGACCGGGATGATCGTCTTACCGATACTCGCCAAGACGGAATTCTCGGTGTTTTCATTGCCGAACGTACCATCGCGGCCGAGTGAATTGAAAAACGTCAGCACGGCGGCAACGACCACGATGAATTTTCCGGCCTTGGTCAGGAAACTCTTGAGCCGCTCCCAACTGCGCATCAGGACGCCGCGCATTGTCGGGCGATGATAGAGCGGCAGTTCAAGCAGGAACGGCGACGATTGACCCGCCAGCACCGTGTTCTTCAAAAGAAGCCCGGTCGCGACCGCGAAACCGATGCCGATGAGGTAAAGCGCGAACACAACGTTTTGCCCGCCGACCGGAAAGAACGCGGCCGCAAACAGCGCATACACCGGCAACCGCGCGCCACACGACATGAAATGGGCCATGACGGCCGTCAGGATTCGGTCGCGCTGATTGTCGAGCGTGCGCGTCGCCATCACCGCCGGGACCGTACAACCGAAACCGACCATCATCGGCACAAAGGACTTGCCGGGCAGCCCAAGGGCTTTCATGAAGCGATCCATCACGAACGCCGCGCGGGCCATGTAACCCGAGTCTTCCAACACCGAGAGGAAGAGGAACAGGCACCCGATCACCGGAATAAAGGTTGCGACGGTTTGCAGGCCACCGCCAATTCCGCCGGCGAGCACGGTCACCATCCATTCCGGTGCTCCGGCCTGATGCAATACATGCCCAAAGCCGTCGACGAATAACGTACCGGCAAGGATGTCGAAGAAATCGATCAAGGCGTTGCCGACATTGATCGTGAACAGGAACATCAAATACATCACGGCAAGGAAAATCGGGATACCGAGAAAACGATTGAGCACGACACTGTCGATGCGATCGGTCAACGACCGGCTTGCCTTGCCTTCGCGACGCGCCGTTTTGGCGGCCAGTTCATGCGCCAAGGTGAATCGGGTGTCGGCAATCAGGATGTCGGCATCTTCGCCCGCTTCGGAGGCGATGGACGCCTTGGCTTGACCCGCGGCAGCGCGCGCGTTTTCGCTGGCCATCGTGGCAACGGTCGCATCGTCTTCCAACAGCTTGAGCGCGCACCAGCGCGGATCGATCGTTTCCGGGATATGCCCTTCGAACAGAGGCGCGATGTCGTTCACGGCCGCTTCGACGTGCCGTTGATGACTGACACAGAACGTCGGCAGCGCTTTTTTCGCACTGGCGGCGATCAAACCGGTTCGTAGCTCTGCCAGTCCCTCGCCGGTCGTCGCAACGACACCGAACACCGGAACACCCAAGGCATCGGAAAGAGCGCGCGGCGTGACGGTCAGGCCTTGGCTGCGCGCCGAGTCGAGCATGTTCATGATGATAACCGTGGGCACGGCCATCTCGATGAGTTGCACCGTCAGATACAGATTTCGTTCGAGATTGCTGGCGTCGACGATATTGACCACCAGATCGGCATTGCGCGCCAAAATATAGTCGCGCGCGATCTGTTCGTCGGTCGAACTCCCCCCACTGACCGATAAGGAATACACGCCGGGAAGATCGACGACACTGACCGGCACGCCATCGTGCGTGAAATAACCTTCCTTGCGATCGACCGTGACCCCCGGCCAGTTACCGACGTGCTGACGCGAACCGGTCAACGCATTGAACAACGAGGTCTTGCCGCAATTGGGATTGCCGACGATTGCGATCGTGCGCTGAGGCTCCGTAGAGCCGGTTTCGGGCGATTTTGGAGACGGGACCATGTTCACAATATGAGACGGGGATCGATGAGACGGGGACCGCTTTACGCCGCGCTCCGCGGTTCGGTTTCCGTTGACAGGCGAGTGACGACGACCACATTCGCTTCGTCACGCCGCAAACTTAGTGCGAACCCACGCACGCGAATCTCAATCGGATCGCCAAGGGGCGCCACACGGATCACATTCAATGTCGTTCCGGGAATAACACCAAACGCCAGCAGGCGCTCACGGTACTGCGGATTGCCGCGCTCCAAGCCGATCACGCGGGCGCGGTCACCGGGTTGAAGCGTTCCCAAGCGCGTCGTTGTCATTTCAGTAGCCACCATGTCCATCGCCGTCGCACACTCTGTTTGGGTTCGGGCTGTCCGCACCCTTCATGTAGTGAAATTGAGAATTGTTCTCAACTAGAAACTTTGCATTGATGTAGATCATGAGTTGGGAAAAAAGAGAAAATATTATTATTTTCAATGGATTAATACGATCGACTAACTGCCGAAACCCGCAGAATGCAATGTGCGGACCGGCGGCAATGTTGCGAATCGAGCGCCGTCCCGAGCCCCACAACAGTCCCAGCGGGTGAGTCCACATGGGCTGGCAATTTTGGATCGACCGCGGCGGCACGTTCA
>JAGREB010000097.1 GCA_020446775.1 Paracoccaceae bacterium | reverse complement strand
CCATGTCGATATCGACGCGTCGTCGGTCAACAAGAACGTCATGGTGGACGTGCCGATCCTGGGCGATGCCGCGTCGGCGCTCGAAGAGATGATCCGCCAGTGGAAGGCGCGCAGCGAGCGGCCCGACCCGAAGAATCTTGCGAAGTGGTGGAAGGAAATCGACGGCTGGCGGGCGCGCGACTGCCTGCGCTACGAGCAGAAGGGCAAGATCATCAAGCCGCAATACGCCATCGAGCGGCTCTACCAGCTGACCAAGGATCGCGAGACCTACGTTACGACAGAAGTGGGTCAGCACCAGATGTGGGCGGCGCAGTTCTACCGCTTCGAGCAGCCGAACCGGTGGTTGACTTCGGGCGGCCTCGGCACCATGGGCTACGGATTGCCTGCCGCGATCGGCGCGCAATTGGCGCATCCCGACGCGCTGGTGGTCGACATCGCCGGCGAAGCGTCGATCCTGATGAATATCCAGGAACTCTCAACCGCGGTGCAGTTTCGCCTGCCGGTGAAGGTGTTCATCATCAACAACCAGTACATGGGCATGGTGCGCCAGTGGCAAGAACTGCTGCACGGCGGCCGCTATTCGGAAAGCTACACCGATTCGCTGCCTGATTTCGTCAAGCTCGCCGAAGCGTATCACTGTACCGGTTTGCGCGTGACCGATCCCGCTAAGGTCGACGATACGATCAAGCAAATGATGGAAATCGACGGGCCGGTGCTCGTCGATGTCGCGGTCGACCAAAAGGAAAACTGCTTCCCGATGATTCCGTCGGGCAAGCCGCACAACGAAATGTTGCTCGGGCCCGAGAGCGAAAAGCAAATTACTGGCGAGGGCGCGTCGCTGGTTTGATCGCCGCGCGCAACCATTCATCATGACAGACAAAAGCCAAACTCAGGCGGACGATCACCTGACCAACATTTACGACGGCGCAGTTCCCGTGGCGCTGCTCAAGGATAGCCGCATCTATCGCCATATTCTGTCGGTGTTGGTCGATAACGAAGCCGGCGTGCTGGCGCGCGTCACCGGTCTGTTTTCCGGCCGGGGGTACAACATCGAAAGCCTGACGGTGTCGGAAGTGGACCGCGAGCGTTCGCTGTCGCGCATCAACTTGGTCACCTCGGGAACGCACCAAGTGATCGGGCAGATCAAGGCGCAGTTGGGCCGGTTGGTGCCGGTTCACGTCGTGCGCGATCTGACCGACGACGGCCCCGAGGTCGAGCGCGAACTCGCGCTTTTGAAAATGGTCGGCACCGGCCGCAAGCGCGTCGATGCGCTGAGGCTCGCCGACAAGTTCGGCGCCGCAGTGGTCGACTCAACGCCGAACTCGTTCATCTTCCAACTCGTCGGCACCACCGCCGAGATCGATGAATTCATCGTTCAAGTCCATCCGCATGGCCTGGCCGAGGTGTCGCGCACCGGCGTCGCCGCCATCGCCAAGGGGCCGCGGACGATCGAACAGCCTCGTGAAAACTCCGCCGAGTCAGTGTTGAAGCTGTCCGGCGACAATCAGTGAACTCTGAAAGGGACTAAGATGCGCGTTTACTACGACCGTGATGCCGACGTGAATTTGATCAAGGGCAAGAAGATCGCCGTCGTCGGTTACGGCAGCCAGGGCCATGCCCACGTTCTCAACCTGCGCGATTCCGGCGCCAAAGACGTCGCCGTCGCGCTCAAGGCCGGCTCGGCGACCCGCAAGAAGGCCGAGGGCGAAAAGCTCAAAGTGATGACGCCGGCGGAAGCGGCCAAGTGGGCCGACGTCATGATGATCCTGACGCCCGACGAATTGCAGGCCGATATCTACCGCGACGACATCGCGCCGAACTTCAAGCAAGGCGGCGCGCTCGCTTTCGCGCACGGCCTCAACGTGCACTTCAAATTGATCGAAGCGCGCCCCGACCTCGACGTGTTCATGATCGCGCCCAAGGGCCCCGGGCACACCGTGCGTTCGGAATATCTGCGCGGTGCGGGCGTGCCGTGTCTGGTCGCGGTGGCGCAGAACGCTTCGGGCAACGCGATGGAACTGGCGCTGTCTTACGCCTCGGCCATCGGCGGCGGCCGCGCCGGGATCATCGAGACGACCTTCCGCGAGGAATGCGAGACCGATCTGTTCGGAGAGCAAGTCGTGCTGTGCGGCGGTTTGAGTTCGCTGATCGCGGCGGGATTCGAAACTTTGGTCGAAGCGGGTTATGCGCCCGAGATGGCCTATTTCG
>JAGREB010000096.1 GCA_020446775.1 Paracoccaceae bacterium | reverse complement strand
ACGGCCGTTTGAAGTGGGGCGAAAATACCCCGTCATCCTTTCGGTCTATGCCGGCCCGACCGCCAAGATGGTGACATCGGCGCTCCGCGCCTATTTCGCCGATCAGTGGATGGCCGATCAAGGTTACGTCGTCGTGCGCATCGACGGGCGCGGCACGCCTGGCCACGGCCGCGCGTGGGAGCGCGCCATCCGCGGCAACTTCATCGATATCGCGCTTACCGATCAGGTCGCGGGGTTGACCGCGCTCGGTGCGCGCTATCCGGAAATGGATCTCGCGCGCGTCGGTGTGACAGGGTGGTCGTTCGGCGGGTATTTTTCGGCCATGGCGGCGATCCGCCGCCCCGATATTTTCAAGGCCGGGGTCGCTGGGGCGCCCGTGGTGACTTGGGAAAACTACGACACGCACTACACCGAGCGTTATCTCGGATTGCCGGCCGCCGCGCCCGAAGCCTACCGCGTCAGCGACGTCACGACTTATGCCGATCAGCTGTCCAGGCCATTGCTCATTATCCACGGCCTGACCGACGACAACGTCTACGCCCAGCACTCACTGCAACTGATCGACGCATTGTTTATGGCGGGAAAGCCATACGAGTTCATGCCCATGCTTGGCACTCATATGATTAGCGACCCTGCCGTGCGGGAGAATCAACAGCGGCGAATCATGGATTTTTTCGCCAAAGCGCTGACGCCGCCCGGATAGCGCCCGCTGAGCGGTCAGGCTTTGTGAAAAGTCCGTGTTAGGCGGGAAATTCCGGACCAACAGATGATCGTGGCCTGGCGGGCGGCATGGTTTGACCCCGATCAAGGTGCTATGGTCCGCAGCGTCCATTGTTTGCACAATCGGCGGAGCCTATTTTGTGGCCAGCCACGGACGTCCAGGAGGAATTCTCGAATGGCTAAACTCAAGACCGATCGCCCGACCTATGCGGTCGACGCGATCCCATCGGATATCAAAGATGCCGTTTTTCTCGGCAACCCGATGCTCGACAATCTCGTCAGCAGCATGATCGCCATGGGCACGGAACTGTGGGCGACCAAGCGCCGCCTCAAGGTGGTCGAAGCCCTAATGGCTGAAAAAGGCGTGACCAACGAAATGATCGAGCAATTCGTACCCAGCGAAGCGCAAACCGCCGCATGGGAAGCCGACCGTGACCGTTTCATCGATCTGACATTCGGTCCGCTCGCCAATCCCGGCACGACCGGCATGTCGGCCGATTTCCCGAAACGCGGCAACGGCGTCTGACCGGCGCTGACACAAAAGGAGATTCTCCATGATCGATAGACGCGCATTGTTTGGAACCGCCGCCGGGGCGGCCGCCATGACGGCCTTTTTCCGCGAGCGGGCAGCTTTTGCAAAAAGCCCGACCGACGTTGAGTTACGCGGCAGCATCGGCCGCATGGAACGGCTTGGGACGCTGGACCTTGAAAGCCAGCAGGACTTCACGCTGGGTTTCCGCGTTTGGCAGGCCCGCGACATGCGCCGGACCTCGGCGATGCTGCTCGATCAGGCGCTCGTCGAACAAGGCATCGATCCCAAGGCCTCGATGACCTATGCCGAGATGCTCAAGATCGCCGAAGCCAATCCGCAAATCAATCTGGCGTCGCGGACGTGGCTCAGCAATCAGCAAGTGACGTGGAAAACGCTGCAAGATTATTTCCACGCTAACGCCGACATGTACCTCGCGGAAATGGAAGCCGCCGATAAAGTCGGTCCCGGAGCGCTTGAACTGCACCCGGATATGAACGTACCGGAATACACCCGCCACGAAATTCATATCCAGCCCGGCGGTTATGTCGGCGACCCGTTCGCGGGCCATATTTTCCACTACGGCACCAACAGCTTCTACATCTCGGTGTTGGGCCACAACGAGCAGGATCAGATTCACAAGAAAGTCGCCGCCGGCATGACCACGCCGGCCGACGGCAAGGTCAAGCGTATCCTCGACATGGGATGCGGCTGCGGCCAGATGACGGCGGCTTTGAAGGAACGTTTCCCCGACGCCGAAGTGTGGGGCATCGATATCGGCGGCCCGATGGTGCGCTATTCCCACATGCGCGCGAACGATATCGGTATCGGCGCGAACTTCCGCCAAGCACTCGCCGAAGAGACCGGGTTCCCGGATGGCTATTTCGATATCGTCACCAGCTACATCATGCACCACGAAGTGCCGGCCGAGAAAACGATCGAGATCATCAACGAAGCTCACCGCGTGACGCGGCCCGGCGGCGTATACGTGCCGCTCGACTTCGCGACCACCGGCAAGCTCGAAGCGCCGCCCGCGCGCCTGCACGCGATGTGGTGGGACCATCGTTGGAACAACGAAGTGTGGAGCGTGTCGTACCGCTCGATCAATTTCACCGACGAGATCGCCAAGCGCGGTTTCAAGGCGATCGACGGATTGAAGCCGCTGGCCCCGCAATTCGGCGAGCGGAATTTCGTCAGAGTCTAATCGGACAGTTTTTCGGTCCGCGGAAAAGGCCCGGGGAAACGCCCCGGGCCTTTTCTTTTCCGGACAACATGCGGCCGCGTTCTGTCAACGGGCGGTCAACGAAACCGTTTCACGTACAAAAAGCGCGCTTTGCGCCGACATTTCGTAACTTTTTCAGTCGTTTGCCGGTGTACAGCCCATGGCCACCCGACTATCTTTTGTGCGGGTGAGGCTTGCGCTGCCGAAATCGTAGGTTCGGTGTGGCGCACCGTGGCGGCCATTTCACGTGCGGCCGGCGAACGGAACTGAAGCGAATGCCGATGCGTTTCAAGTGGGTGATTTTACCGATTGTCGGAGTGGCCGCGGTTGCCGGCCTCTATCTGTGGCAAAACGATGTTTCGGCGCCGGCGGCAGCCGAAATCAAGACGGCACGTATCAATCGTGAAACGCTGTCGCGCGAGGTGTTTGCGACCGGTGTCATTCGTCCCGTCGTCGGCGCCGAGATCAACGTGGGCTCGCGCGTTTCCGGGACGGTCGTGAACCTGCCGGTGAAAGTCGGCGATATCGTTCAAGCCGGTGAGTTGCTGGCCGAGCTCGATCCGACGCCGTTCAAAGCGCTGGTCGCGCAAGCGGTCGCCGAAATCGAGTTGTCGAAAGCGGAACTCGCGCTTGCTGAGAGCAACTTGAAGCGCAAACAAAATCTGGCCGACGAGGGCTATAGCCCCGACACCGACGTTCAAGCGGCGATCCGCGATGTCGATGTCGCCCGCGCGCAGGTGAAACTCGCCCAGGCGCGGCTTGAGTCGGCCCAAATCAATCTCGGCTATACCCGGATTTCCGCGCCGATCCGCGGTGTCATTGCGGAAGTCACCACCCGCGAAGGTGAAACCGTCCAGGCAAGCTTCGCCGCGCCGACGTTCGTCTCGATCGTCGATCTCGACCGGCTCGAGGTTCAGGCCTTTGTCGATGAAACCGATATCGGGCGCATCTTCATCGGCCAGCCGGCGCGTTTCGGCGTCGATACCTATGCCGACACCGATTTCGAAGCGACCGTCACGGCCATTAATCCAAAAGCGGCAATGCAAAACGGTGTCGTCAATTACGTCGTCGTGCTCGCATTCGATGGGCAGGAGGATCGCATTCTCAGGCCCGAAATGACCGCCCATGTGCGCTTGCAAGTCGGCGAACGCGCCGACGTGCTGACCGCGCCGCGCGCCGCCTTGCGCCAGGATCGCGGCCGCCAGATCGTCCTGGTCGAACGCAACGGCGACTGGATCGAGCAGCAGGTCCAAATCGGCTGGCGCGCCGACCAGAAAGTCGAAATCGTCACGGGTCTTAACGAGGGCGATATCGTCCAGTTGAACCCGATTTGAATCGTCAGGGAGCTTGGTGTGATTCGTTTGAAGGGTTTGAAAAAGACGTACCCGCGCCCCGACGGCGCGCCGCTCGAGGTCTTGAAGAATGTCGATCTTGAGATCGGCAAGGGCGAATACGTCGCGATCGTCGGTCCGTCCGGATCCGGTAAATCCACTCTGATGAATGTCCTCGGCCTGCTCGATCAGACCTATCAGGGGGAATATTTGCTGGATGACGAGCCGGTGTCCGGTTTGTCCCCCGCCGCGCTCGCCAAGTTGCGCAATCAAAAGATCGGCTTCGTATTCCAGCAGTTTCACCTGTTGCCGCGCACCAACGCCGTCGAGAACGTCGAAATTCCGCTGGTCTATTCCAATGCCAGCGATCCTGAACAGCGCGCGATCGCGGCTTTGACCCAAGTCGGGCTGGGCGAGCGCCTCAAGCACTTTCCCGAAGAATTATCGGGCGGCCAGCAACAGCGTGTCGCCATCGCGCGCGCGCTGGTCACCGATCCGGAATTGATCCTGGCCGATGAGCCGACCGGTAACCTCGACAAGGCGTCGGGCGAGGACTTGATGAATTTGTTCCAAAAATTGAACGATGACGGCCGCACGATCATCGTCATCACGCACGACGAGAATCTGGCGCGGCGCGCCAAGCGCGTCGTGCGGATCGCGGAGGGCCGTCTCAGCGAATTACAGTCAGCATCGTAACCTTTGTTTGGACCTAACAACCGGAGACGTCGCATGAACACCAAGCTTCTGTTCGCGGGCAGCGCGCGCATGATGCTGCGGTACAAGTTGCGTACTTTCATGATGGCCGTCGGCATCATTGTCGGCGTGGCCGCGTTGATCTTCATGAGGGCCATGGGGGTCGGCGCCGAGCGCGCTATGCTCGAAAACATCAACCGGACCTTCAGCACCGCCAGCATCAATCTTGTCTCGGGTGGCGGCCATATGGGTCCGCGCGCCGGTGCGAAGGCGACGTCGCTGAAAATCGCCGATTTCGAGGCGATCGAGGCGCAGGTGCCGGGCGTGGTGATGTGGGGCGCGATGCAATGGATGCCCGACCAGGACGTCCGTTACCAGGGTAACACCAAGCAAATGAGCATCTACGGTTATTCCGACCGTACCGCCGAAGTGTGGCAGCGCGGCGTAACCGAAGGCGATTATTTCACCAGCGACGACGTACGCTCGGCGTCGCGTGTCGCCGTGATCGGCACGCACGCCGCCCAGGCGCTGTTTGGCGGTGAAGACCCGATCGGTAAGCAGATTCAGGTCGGCTCGGTGCCGCTTGTGGTCAAAGGCGTCCTTGAAGAACAGGGCATCGACACCCACGGTTCGGACAAGGACAACGAAGTCCATGTTCCGGTGACCACGCTGATGCGCCGGGTCATGAACATCGACTATCTCTTCGCCGGACGGATCGTGCTCGACAAACCCGAAAATGTGCCCGCGGCGGCCGAGGCCATCACGACCTTGTTGCGGGACCGCCATTCACTGGCCGAGAGCGAGCCCAACGACTTTGTCGCCATCACGCCGAAGCTGGTTCAGGATATCGTCGGCAACGCCAACCGCGTGCTTGGCCGGTATCTTCCCGCCGCGGCCGGCGTGGCGCTGTTGGTGGCCGCGCTCGTGATCGCCAACATCATGCTGATCGCCGTCAAGGAACGCGTTCCCGAAATCGGCGTGCGCAAGGCGGTCGGTGCGGAAAACGGCCAAATCAATTTCCAATTCCTGTCCGAAACCATCGTGGTCGCCGTGACCTCGGGGTTGTTCGGCATGGGGTTGGGAATCATGGGTGCCGTGATCTACGGAAGCCTCAGTAGTGTGCCGATGGTGGTGACGGTCGGATCGCTGGCGCTTGGATTGGGCGCGGCGGTGCTGGTTGGCATTGTCGCCGGCGTCATGCCGGCCCGGCAGGCTTCGCAGATGGATCCCATCGCCGCCCTCAGATGAGGTGGGCGAAGAATCTTCGGTTTTCGTTCAGGGCGCTGAACCGTTCGCGGTTCCGCGCCCTGCTCTCGATCAGCGGCGTCGCGGTCGGCATCGCGGCGGTTGCCGTCCTGATCGGTGCGGGCGCCGGAGCCGACCAGGCGTTGCAGAAAACTCTCGAGCAACTGGGTGAAAACCTCCTGGCCGTCAACGCCGGGCGGACCGAGACCAACGCGTTGCGCGGCGCCAGCCAGATGTACGACACGCTGACGCTCGACGATTGGCAGTCGATCAGGGCCTTGCCCGAGGTCAAGCGCGCCGCGCCGGTCGCCGACGGCGGACGCAGCTTGAGGGTCGGGCGGTTGTCCCAAACCTTCACCATTCTCGGCACCACGCCCGAATTCAGGGACGCGAAGAAATTTTCGTTGGTGGCGGGGCGATTCATCGACGAGGAGGATATCGCGAGCCACCGCCGTGTCGCGGTACTGGGCGCCGATGTGATCGAGAACCTCTACTTCGGCGAGTGGCCCTTGGGCGAGAAAGTCATGATCGGCAACATGCCGTTCACGGTCATCGGGATTCTCAAACGCAAGGGGCTCAATCCCGACGGAACCAGCGACGACGGCCAGATCATCGTCCCCGTCACCACCGCCCAGCGCCGGGTTCTCAATGTCGATTACCTGTCGCGCATCTTCGTGCAGGCGGTGTCCAAGCCGGCCATCGATACCGTCCAGGTCGAAATCGCGTCGTTGCTGCGCGATTCCCATGGTTTCGACCGCCCGCACTATACCGACGATTTCGAAATCCAAGGTCAATCGGCTCTACTTAAGACGCAAAGACGGATGAGCGGTTCGTTCGGCGAGCTGACCCTCGGCTTGGCCGCGCTTGCACTCGGGCTCGGCGGAATCGGGCTGCTTGCGGTGTCGCTTCTGTCCGTGCGCGAACGTTATGGCGAGATCGGTTTGCGCATCGCGGTCGGCGCTGAGCCGCGGGATATCTTGATTCAATTCCTGACGGAATCGGTCCTGTTATCGGTGCTGGGCGGGGTGACCGGCGTTCTGGTCGGCGGCGCGATCATTTTGATCGGGAGTAGTGTCACCGGTTGGGCGATGGCGCTGACGTGGGAAGCGGTGACCTATCCGTTTCTGATTTCGTTCGCAATTGCGGTCGTGTTCGGGGCGTTTCCCGCGCTACGCGCCGCGCGGCTCGATCCCATCGTCGCCCTACGAAGCAAATAAAATCCGGACGTTGGCGTGCCGCGCCTCAAAAATCGGCCGCGACCGAAAACTCGACGCGGCGCTTCGCGAATGGCGCAATCTGGCCCGAGGGTTGCGCCGTCAAACCGAATTCGTTGGTAACGTTCATGGCTTGGAGCCGGAATCTCACCGGGGTGCCGGCCATCACCGTCGTATAGCGTACGCCAATGTCGACGCCGATGTCGGCCGGCGTCTTGTACGTGTTGGCAATGGTGATGTAGCGCGCCGACGCGCTCTCGATTTTTAGATCGAGCAGCACGCCCTCGAGCGCTGGGATTTTATATTGGGCGTTCATTCGAAACAGCCGCGGCGACGGCCCGACCGCGGTCAACGGTTTAGTTCCGGCCGGCGCGCTATCGTCGAAGATGCGGGCCTTCAGCAGCACGACGCCGGCCACGACCGTCAAATTGTCGGTCAGCGATCCGGCCAGCGACATCTCGATCCCCTGATGGCGGATTTCACCCAGGGCGCGGAAAACGTTGTTTGCATCGAGATTGTAGTAGGGCTTGTTGATGCGAAAGACGCCCGCCACCAGTTGAACCTTGGGCGATACTTGAAACCGAATGCCGGCATCGATCTGACGGGTGATTTCGGCCGGCACGGCCTCGTCGCGGTTGGCGGCATTGGCCGGTGCGGCGCCAAGTTCCTCGAGGCCGCGTGTATATCCGCCGTAAATCGCAAAGCGCTGCGATGCGTAAACCGCGCCTCCGGCATTGAACAGCCACGGAGAGCTGCGCCCGACGACCGGCGTCCCGGCCGGGCGGGTCAGGGTCCGCTTGTAGTCGGTCTTCTGCACGCCCAGGCTGATCTGGCCGTACCGGGACCAAACGCCTTCGTAACCCAATCCTCCGGTCAGCTGATGCGTCTCGGTGCCGGTCCGCTCGCCGGTTTGGAAGACCGGTTCGTCCAAATCGGGAAACGCACCCAAACGCGCGCGCCCAAAGCTTAGCCGCTGGCCGCCGCCGAACGTGAGATCGCGATTCCGGCCGCGCGCGATGGCGTAGAATTGTTGCCGGTGTCCGGGTCCGGCAAACGCCTTGGTCAGCCGGATCTCGCCCGACAGCGATCTTGTGAATCGCGCCGGGATTTGTTCGACGACGTAGTCGCCTTCGCCGCTGCTATCGGTGTTGAGCAGCAATGCGTTAAACACCCTCGGGTTGTTGTTGATGGACTGGAATGCGCCGGCTTTTAAAATCCAGTCGTCGGAAAAATCGTAGCTTCCGTAAATGCCCCTGTTGTATTGGCGAAAGCCGAAGTAAAGCCAATCGGGGCTGGTCATATCCTCGGCTCGAAAGCGCGGCGCCGGATTGTTGCCGAGAAAGATTCGCGGCCGGTCGCCGCCGATGGCTCCCGTTTTGAGGCCGCTCCAAAACGCGGTGACGGCCGCGGCATCGGTCGGCGTCCAATGCGCGATCACCGCGCCGTTGTAATTTCTGTCCCTGACGGCGACCTCGTGCGCGTTGTTCCGCGTATAGGTAAACCCACCACCAATACTCAATTTGTCTTGCACGACCGGATACTGCGCATCGACTTCGATGGAATGGCGGGCGTACGAGAACAACGCGCCTTCGGCCACGACGACGCTGGCCGCCGGTTCATGGCCCGGCACCCGCAGCGAAAAATCGATGACGCCTGTGGGGGCTGGGAATGCGTAACCCTGCGCGCTGATGCCGACATGGACCGTCGATCCACGCGATAGCCTCGCGTTCAAACTGGCGGCCTGGTCGAAATAGAGTCCGTCGATCCGCAAGTTGCCGGCCTGGGTTGGGCTAAAGCCGCGTGCGCTGGTCGACGAATAAAGGCCGATGGATTCATTGCCGACCGCCGAACCGAAAGCGTCTTCGGCCTCGGCGACGGCGTTCTCCGTGGTCCGCTGGGCGTAGGCGGGCTGGATCGAGTACAGACCCGAACACAGACCAATGACGACGGCCGCCATCCCCCAATTGGATGGGCACAACGAAATCTGCGACAATTTCCCGGTTTCCCCGAAAATAGCTCACGACATCCGCGTATCGAACCTTACGCAGGAACCGTTCCAATCGCCAGCGCGACAATGGCCGATCAGCGAAGAAGTTGCCGTCGGGAATGGCCAGGGCTCGTCACGTTTTGGCTTTGCACGCGATTAAGTCGCGCATTTCGCGCGCGACCTGTTCCAGTGGGCGGGACCAACTTCCCGCGCTCGATTGGTGGAACACATGCGCGGTCCGATACCAAGGCGTGTCGGGTCCGCCGGCGCCCCAATACCAAAACCGGCCCGAGCCCATGGGAACGAGTATCCACATAGGTACGCCGAGCGCGCCGGCCAAATGCGCAGTGACGTTGCTGACACTGATGACGACGTCGCACGCCGAAATCGCGGATGCGAGCGCGTCCATATCGTCCTGAAGGTTCAGATCGGGCAGGGTGACCAATTCGATTCCCGATTTCCCGGCCAACGCGCGCCGCTCGCCTTCGGTGTCACCGTACTGAAGATTGATGGGGCAAACGCTGTCCATGGGCAGCGCAGCGCACAACATTTCAAGCGGCACGCTTTTGAAGCGGCCGATTTTCGGATTGGCGCTGAGCCATGACAGTCCCACGGTCAGCTTTGACTCGGTTCCCATCGATTTCCGGAACGCATTTCGCCGCGCCTGATCGGAGCGAAGAAAACCGGTCTGCACCGGAAAATCGGCGGCGGAGCCGCGCACAAATGCGCCCAGGCTTCCAATCGGAATCTGACACTTCGCTTTGTCGAGAATCTGCCGATTATCCGAACGCGCTCCGCGTTCAACTAAATTTAGATTTGGATAGCTTCGCCGCCAAAGCGGGATCAGCCGCGCCGAGCATTCGAGGATCACCTCCATGCCGCGCGTAAGCAGATCGGGAACCATGCTGCCATAGAGGATTTCATCACCCAGGCCCTGTTCGGCCCAGACGTATACGGGACCGTCTTGGGGCGCGATCCGTGTCATTCGCGGCAAGCCCAACCCGCCGTCGGCCGTTCCGGGCGAGGGACACCGCCACCGCGCATCGAAATTCGGCCACGCACCCTCGAATTTTCCCTGGGCGAGCAGGACTTGGCCGAGCATGTACTGGGCTTCGGGAAAATCCCCGTGTCGTTGTGCAATCGCCGTTCGCAGCGAACTTGCGGCGCCGTCGTAGTCGCTGCGATAAAGCAGCACGTTTCCCAGATTCAAATACGCATCGGGAAATGCCGGTTTGAGCTCAATCGCGCGGCGGCAACTGGCCTCGGCGTCTTTCAGGCGATTGAGCACATAGAGTGCGGCACCCCGATTGTTGTGGGCCGCGGCATAGTCCGGCCGGGATGCGATTGCCTTGTCGTGATGTGCAAGCGCTTCGTTCGCGCGATGTCCCATCGTCAACAACAGCCGGCCGAGATTCGTATGAACGTCGGCGGAACCGGGATCCATCGTCAGCGCGGTCCGCAGAATTTTCTCCGCATCGTCGAAGCGTTTCAATTCGATCAATATCGACGCCAGGTCATTCTGGATCGGAACCGATCCCGGTTCATGCGCCAGCGCTTCCCGGTACCACTTTTCCGATTCAAGCCAATTGCCCTGACCGCGCAGGCTTGCCGCAAGAAAATATTTCGCCCGCCCATTCGCAGGATCGCGCCGGCACGCGTCTTCGAGATCGCGCGACGCGCCGGTTAAATCGCCCGATTGATAGCGCGCGATCCCCAATCGATAGGCAAGTTGCGCACTGTCGGGCATGGCCGCTCTGACCGGGCCTAAGATTTCAATCGCGCGCGCATGATTGTTCGTCGCACTCAATGCGACCGCCAGCGAATCCAATGCCGGCAAATTGTCCGCATCCTGTTCAAGACACTTTTCCAGATGCGTAATGGCAAGAT
>JAGREB010000010.1 GCA_020446775.1 Paracoccaceae bacterium | reverse complement strand
AGATATGCGCTTTTTTCGTCCAAAGTGATGAACTCTACCCGAGGGCTATTTTCCGAAGCTACCGGCCAAAACCGCTTGCGCTTGCTCCGAGACCCGCATCTTCGATTCGGAAACGGCGCTCATGCGGACTCGCAACATAAACCACGATATCTCGATTCATAGCTAATCCACTTTGAATTCGAACAAGCCAGGGCGACTGTGGTGCGGTTTCATCGCCCTGAGGCGGCCACACGTCTTTCCAGTCTCCGGTAATGTCCCGGTAGGCGAAACTGCCGGCCTGACCAGGCCACTGCGCGAGGGTAATCGTTGGACCGGCATTCTCGGTGTATTGCAGCGAGGATTGGTTGCGGGCGGCATCATGCGCAATTTCCATCCGGAACGGGCGCGGCACGCCGAATGGACCTCGAATCGACCTAACCGTGAGGCCCGAAAGGACGGTACGTTGCCCGCGAAACACATTGGGATTCTCAGGGTAATCAGGGATCACGCCCTTGATCGCGTCCGACATTATGCTGCGCTCGATAACGGTGGACTCAAGGCCGATGACGCTCGACGCGACGGAGTCCCGTATCGAGAGAATCATGCCGAATCCTTGGATCACCACCGCCGAAACCAGGCTGGTGATGACCAAAACGACGAGCGCCTCGAGGAGCGTGAATCCCGCCGCACCGCTGGACCGCCGCTTTCCGCCGGGCGACTCAACCATTGTTCGATCCGATGGGTGAAAGCGATTGCAATAAGCGGCGGTAACCGGCTTTGCGCAAGTTCAACGAAAACCATGTGTCTTGTTGAGATAGACGCCGAGCGTCGACGGTGACTTCATAGAAGCCAACGCTAAAACCGGGCAAACCGGACCCGGGCCTGATATCTGTGTTTGCCGGAACAACCTGTTTGCTGGCCCAGCTGACTCCGAGGCCGGAAAACTCCGCTGATCCCGACGGCGTTTCCGACGGATTGATCGTCTCGAAAAAGGCGATCACATTCTGGGCGGCGAGATTTCGCGCATTGGATTCTCCGGCCGATTGAAGCTGAAGCGAAGCCTGAGAAACAAACGACATGATCGGCAACAATAGGATGCCGATGATCGCGAGGGCGACAATCGCCTCGATCAATGTAAACCCGCGGCTATTTTGGGGCGCGGTCATTTGACCTGCTCGGCGACACATCGGGGTGCGGCAAGATCGTACGACACATCGACTCGACCAGCATGAATGGTCAGCGCTCCACCCGAACAATACCCTGACGGCATATATCGAATTGGCTGGTCGACATCGATCCGCCAGCCTTCCGGAACGTCGAGAAGGTCGGCAAACGTGATCTCGCCGTCAATCGCCTCTGCATCGCTACTTTTCAGATCGAATTCAATACCGCGCTTGTAGGCAACGTAAGGCAGCGCGCTGATACCCTGTTCCAACGTTTCGCGTTTCATGGCGAATGATATTGAATCGTAGACGGAAGGGAGACGCGGACCCGCGACCGCAGCGACCATTCCGATAATGGCCAAGACGACCAGCAGTTCTAAAAGCGTAAAGCCCTGGGAACTTCTAATTTCCGCCTGATTTGGGCAGATACCCGACATCGGCGTCGACTCCTTCGCCTCCTGGCGTTCCATCCGCTCCGTAGCTGTACAAGACGACGCTTGTGCTGCTTTCCGGCGCGTATTGGTAAGGATTTCCCCATGGGTCTTGAGGAACGGCTTCGGCCAAGTAAGGCCCGCTCCAGCGTTGCGCGGCGCGCTGTTCGCTCGGCATTGTCATCAGCGCGCCAAGACCTTCGTCTTTCGTCGGGAAACGCCCGATATCTAGCCGAAAGGTATCGAGCGCCCCCTTGAGCATACGAATTTGCGTTTCGGCGGCCGTTACTTTTGACGTGTCGACGCGGCCAAGCAATTGGGGACCCACCAAACCTGCGATCAAACCAATAATCACGAGCACAACCAGCATTTCGAGCAATGTAAACCCGCGCTCCGTTCGAACTGGTAAATCTCGCGCCACCGGTTGCCAGATATTGGTTTTTATTTTGGTCTTCATATCGAGAAGATTCTCACAATGCGACTTGGTTAATACTGGTAATTGCTAACATGATCGCCGTCACGATACCACCGATGATGCCGCCGACAAGAACGATTGCAGCCGGCTCGAGTAACACGAGAAACCGCTTCATGCGCTGGCGTGCCGCGTCGTTGTAGAGCGTGGCGAGCGAGTTCAGAACGGTCGGCAATTCGCCGGAATCCTCACCGACCTGAATCATGTTGATCGCCGTTTTGTTAAAAGCACCTTGCTGCTCGAGCGCGGCCGAAAGAGGCTTCCCGGTACGGACGCTTTTCGCGACCTGATCCAAGCTTTCCGAAATACTCGGTATTCGAATGGCTTCCCGCGCGAGCCTGAGCGCCGCGATCAGATCGACGCCGTTCTCGAGCATTGTCGCCATGGATACCGACCAACTTGCAAGATCGATATCGCGCAACCACGAACCGATAAGCGGGGCGTCGGCCGCGAACTCGCGAATTCGCGCCCTGACTTTGGGACTTGAGAGCACGCGGCTTGCCACGATGCCGCTTCCCAAAACAATCGCAAAGATCGCCAACGCATGTTCGTTGAGGAACATACCCGTTTTCAAGACCACGATCGAAATCATCGGAAGGTCTTGCTGCGTCGACGTTAGCATCGCCGAAAAGCGCGGCACGACGACAATGAAGATGAAAATCACCGCCGCGATACCGACGAGGATCAATACGGACGGATAGGTCAATGCGTTCTTGATGTCGGTCCGGACCTGTTGGTCGTACTCCATCTGACGCGTTGCGTCCGACAGCGCCGATCCCAGACGACCGATAGCCTCGCCGGCCGCGACCAGTTGGAAGACATATTTCGGCAACGCCGGCAAACCCGTCGTCAGCGCGGTACTGAAGCTTTCACCGGCCCGAATCCGCTGTTCGATTCTCGCAAAACCGGCCGAAATCTCGGGATGAATATCCTGCTGCTTCAATGTCGCAACGGCTTGCACGAGCGGAACGGCTGCGTTCAATAAAAGCGCGAGCTGCTTCAATACCAAAAGATAGTCTTCGGAACGCGCAGACCGGCGCGCCACGAAACGCACTGCGTTTACCGGTGCCGCTTCTTCAAGCGTAACGGACGTCGCGACCAGACCCTGATTCTGAATCTGACGGAGCGCGTCTTTGCGGTGTGGCGCGGTCACTCGGCCGGCGAGGCGCCGCCCGGCGTGGTCCAGAGCTTTATATTCAAAGGTTAATGCCATGGCTTATTTGCGGGCAATCGATGCCGAGCCATGAAAATGCCGTCCAGCGGCGAAATGAGCCAATTAAAGGGTTGTATGGAACAGGGCGGAGCGGAGGAATCCAAAAAGAAAAAGGGAGGGTGATTGCTCACCCTCCCTCTTCCAAAGCGAACAGATTTCAGTCTGTAGCTTAGATGCTCGTGTTGCGGAACGACGACAGGTCGGTCACGACACCCGAGTCAGACTTGAACCCGATGTGCTGGACAAATCCGGAGATCGGTCCCGCGATGTTCAGGTCGTACTGGGTCGGGTTGGTGATCTGCGCACCGGTTTCCAGATCCGTAGCGGAAATCTGGATGGAGGCTCCGGGGCTGATCGACGCCGACGTGTAGGTACCGAGCGTGGTACCGGTGGACGACTGACGCACGGTCACCGTCACCGTACCGGCCGTCGAGCCCGTGTTGGTCACGCGCAAGAACGACGCGAAGGCGTTGGTGCTCGGTTGGAACACGTTCACCGTCGTGTTCAAACCGCCACGGGTCAAAGCAACCGCCGTGCCGCTGACTGCCGCAGGCAGCTTGCTGCCGTTGGCGGCCAAGGTCACCGGGGTCACCGTTGTGGTACCCGCAGACCAACCCGAGATCGCCGTGGTGCCGTTGAAGTTGACCTTCAGATCTTGAGCAACACCCAGACCGGTCGACGCCACCGTCCAGGTCACCGTACCGGTGTTGAACTGGGCGGTTGTGCGCGTGGTCGCAACAGCCGCGCTGTTCAAGACCACAGTCGAGACGGCCGGATCGGTCAACACGCTGTGGGTCAGCTTAACTTCAAGGGTGCTGACAAGAGCGGTGTTAGTGATGGGGGTCGTCAAATCCGAACCGGTGTGGGTGGTCGTCGTGTTGGTCAACGACACCGTCGACAACCGAGCACTCAACGTGCCGAAGCCCGTCTGCGTCACGGTCGAGAACTGCGGATTCGCCGTGTTGCTGACGGTGATCGAAGCACCCGTGCCGACTTGCGGCTTAGCGCCTGCGATCGACGTCACGACGGCCTTTGCCGAGATGGTTTCCAAGGTCGCCGTTTCAGCGTTGTTGCTGATGACACCCGACAGCGTGATCGAGTGACCGGCAGTGGCCAGCGCCAAGGCGTTGACGTACTGCAGGCCGCTGACGGTCATCGCGCTCCAAGAGGACGCGCTCACGTCGGTGATGCGGACGCGATCGGAGAACACGGTGATCGTGGCGTTCGCGATCGACGCACCGCCAGCAGAAGCGGCCGCGATCAAGCTGCCGCCTACCGATTGCGCGAAGATCGAAACTGTCGGCGAGGACGTCGTATCGAAGCTGGCGCCCGAGATGTTCAACACGACCACGGTCTTTTCAACCAGCTTGGCCGAGGAGTCGACGGTGATGGCTTGCGGGCCGAGCACGGCAGCGGTGGTCGTGCCGGTCAGGACTTCCGCAGCCAACGGAGCGGCGATCAAAGTGGCCGGCACGGTCTTAGGAACGGCCGCAGCCTTAATCGTCGCCTGAGCGTGCACGGCGACCGTGCCGCTGAGGAGCGCGGTACTTGCAAGCAAGGCACCGCCAGCGAGTTGAAGATTGAATTTATTCATAACGTTGGGATCCCCTTAAGGTTTCTGTTACCGCACGGCAGCGGGTTCGCAACCGGCGACGCGCCCGTCAGCGCGCGGTGATATCACCTGTTTCAGTTCCGAAAGTCAAGCTTCTGGAGCGGGTCGATTTGTTTTTGTTTTCAGGGCCATCATATCTTTAACCGATGGTTAGCCGGGCCTATCAAATGGTAAATTTTCGCTCCTCAAAACCGGCTTCCTGATCTCGAATCAACTGTGCTTAACCTCAATAGCACCTTTGTTTTAAAACAAATATCCGCCATTATGTCTATGATTATGGCGTGTATACAAATAAAAATACGCCTATCAAATAATTACTCTCTTAAATTGCAACGAATGTGGCGCCTTCCCTACAAGGTGGGTTCCCGCCGATTCTCGTACCCCTCCAGCATTAATACCAGCATTAATAAATGCGCCGCAGTTAAATGAGCCGTTGGGCGTGCCGACTTAAGAGCGGGACACCTGCATGTGCATGCGTATTGGTCGGCCCGGGCGAGAATCGGCCTAACGCGGGGTCGGTGAAAACAAATGCGAGATGACCTAAAGAATTCAACGTCCCGGACGTGATAAGCATCTGCGCACTGAATGACGTCAAGCACAGTTCAGGATGAACGGCCGCAGTGAATCCGTCCAATTCTTCCGACGACGTCGCGCGCATCTTTCAAGAAGCCGTCCGGGCGCACCAGTCGGGCGAGATTGATCGTGCTGACGAGCTATATGCACGGGTATCGCGGACCGCGCCGTCGGCACCCGACCCGTGGCACTTGCGCGGCGTATTGGCGCTTCAAAGCGGCGGAATGTCTGACGCCGTGAAGTACATTACACGCGCCCTCAAGATCAAACCGGGTGAAGCCGCATTCTTGAGCAACCGAGGCGAGGCCTACCGGCTTCTCGGCGATTACGTGAAGGCGCGAAAAGACCTCGAGGCGGCGGTCAAATCGGCCCCGCAAATGGCGGCCGCGCAAAACAACCTGGCGCTTGTCCTCGAAGCGACGAACCAACGCGAGCGCGCCATCGCGCATTTCAAGCGCGCAATCGAACTGAAACCGAACTATGCCGAGGCGCACAATAACCTTGGCAATATTTTGCGGAATTCGGGCCGCACAGATGAAGCCATTCAACAGTTCGAACGGGCAATCGCAATCGCGCCCGACTATTGGCAGGCCATCAGCAATTTGGGACTGGCGCATCAAGACCTGAAAAATTTCGACGCCGCGGAGAACGCGTTCGAACACGCACGACGCCTTCAACCGAAGTCCGCCGAAATCCAAGGCAACCTCGCCAACTTGAAATTCGAATCCGGCGATTACCACGCATCGCTTACCGAATACCGGCGCGCGTTGGAACTCGATTCGAATTCGTTCAAGTCAGCCAACATGCTGGGGGCGACGTATGCGCGCCTGGGGCGCTTTTCGGAAGCCCTGACTTGTTTCGACAACGCGCTCGCGATCGAGCCGAATTTCGCCGAGGCGCTGTTCAACCGTGGAAATGAAAAATTGCGGGCCGGCGCATGGCGCGATGCGTGGACCGACTATGAAGGACGCTGGTCGTGCAAAGAATTCGACGAACGTGAACGCGGCCGGAGCATGCGGCGCTGGACCGGCGAGCCTTTCAAAGGCGGAAGCTTGCTCGTTTGGCCGGAACAGGGGTTAGGCGATGAAATCCTGTTTGCCGGCATGATGGACGACCTCGCCGACCGGGCCGAAGATTCAGGGTTTACGGTCGTTTGGGAAGTCGATCCGCGATTGGTTGGATTGATGCAACGGTCAAATGAGCGCATCCACTTCGTACCGCTTCAACCGCAAACCAACTTGCCCATTCCAGATACCAAGCTCTCGAGACAAATTCCGTCCGGAAGCTTGGGCAGCATTTTCCGGAATGCGAATGAGATGTTTCCCACAACGCGGAGATCCTACCTTAAACCCGACCCGCATCGCCGCTCCCAATATCGCGACGCCTTGGGTGGTGGAGAGAAAAAATTGATCGGCATTTCCTGGGCCAGCAAGAGCCCGAATTTCGCCCAGGAAAAATCGATGTCCCTCAGCGATCTTGTCCCCGTCATGGACCTTCCGGGGGTTGGTTGCGTCGATCTCCAATATGGAGATTTTGAAAACGAGAGAACGACATTTCGCCGTGGTCGCGACCCGGGATTGCTCAAGATCGCGGGCCTTGACTTGACCACCGACCTGGACGGCGTCGCAGCGGCCATCGCGGCATGCGATCACGTTGTTACCGTGTCAAACGTCGTCGCACATCTTGCCGGCGCACTCGGGGTTCCGGTTACCGTGCTGATGCCGAGCGCTTATGGACGGCTTTGGTACTGGGGTGCGGAAGCGCCGACAACACCGTGGTATCCGTCGGCACGGATCGTCAGGCGGCACCCGAACCAATCATGGCTGGACCTCGTTTCAGACGTCGCAAGAAACCTGGAATTCAATTCCTGAACGAAATCTAAATGACATGAAAGTCATGGGCACAATGTGCAAGCTAACATGGAATTCATTATCGTCATGTGACGGTAATTCATAATTATTTCTTTCCGGATCAAAGCCTTCTTTGACTCCGTGTTCGCGCGCGTGCCGATTTCTTGAAGTGTTGAGATTTGAAGGGACCAACGTTGTTCATGACGCAGCGTCTGATCACCGCGATTGCGATCTGCTGCCCGCGGTCCGGCTCCGGGTCTGGCGTCCTGCCGGATACGACGCCGAACGCTGACGGCCTCCAGCGCGGCGCGCGCGGGTTCGTGTTGCCGCTCACGCTTTGGATTGTCGCAATTTTAGGATTGGCGATCGCTGCTGTGAACACGTGGGTTCAGCTGGCGGTCGAGAACGCGATCGTCTTGCGCGACAAGACCGAGGATTTGCGCGCCGCTGCGGACTTGCGCAATGAACTTGTTTATTTGCTGGCGACGCGCCCCAAAACCGTTCGGGGCATCGAGATCGGCGGCGACCTGACTCTTCCGCCGCGTTCGGATTTCAACGCCATCATGATGGCCGATTATTCTTCCAATCGTGCGCTTCGGGTCGATGGCACGTCCTATTGGAGCGAAACCTATCCCGACATCGAACTCCGGATGCAGGACGGGAATGGGCTTGTCCAATTGAATACCGTCAACCCCGCACCCATCGAAGGTCTGTTGCGAACCCTGGACGTCGAACCTTCGTTGCGAACGCGATTGGTCGACACGCTGCGCGATTTCACCGACGAGGACGACTTCAATCGCCTGTCCGGAGCGGAAGCGCGAGATTACGCACTCCTCAACCGGCCCCCGCCTTTCAATCAGGCGCTCTTGACGCCTTACCACGCCCGGGAAGCGATTGGATGGGATCAAGTCCCCCAGTTATGGCAAAAAGACTTGGAATCGCCGCTGGTCACAACATGCGCGTCTTCGGGATTCAATCCTAACACCGCGCCCGAAACCGCCCTGATCGCGGTCTTGCCGCGTATGACGCTCGAGGGCGCCAAGAAAATCATCGCGGCGCGCACGCAAAAGCCGTTGCGCAACCAGCGAGAGACGGCGCGCGCCTCGGGAATCAGTATGATCGAAGAACCGTTTTTCTACAGCTTCTTTCCGGGACCCTGCGTCATCGTCGATATGATCAATCACACTGCGGGCGAGCGAACCCGGATATCATTGTCGCTGGTTCCCTTTAGCAAAGTCCAACCTTGGCGGTATGACTATGAACTACGAATCCCTTACCGGACCGATCCGGAACAAGATGCAGACTCTGCAACAGATATTGCGCGAGAGACTTTTCCCGCGCCCGAGACTCTTTTTGCAGGCATCGGACGCGATAACTGATCTGGGGGGTGAATCGAAACGCGCCGTATGGATTGTAAGCCGGGCCCTGACAAAGCACGAAATCTTTCAGCTCCCGCAAGGTATATCGGGCTCGCAGCGCCAATCAGCGCTCGACTTGATGGTGTCGCGCTGGGTTCCGTTTGAGAACGTCCAAACCGCGGTCCGTTGGAATGGCTCCCAAGCCTCGGTTTACGCGTGGGACAACGGCGAGAATTCGCTAATCAATCGCGCGATCGCCAACGCCGGCCTCAACCGATCGTCCGTCAAAGTTTTACCCGAAGCACTTGTGCGCGCGCCGCTCCAGAGCGGAGTTCGCTTGGTCGCCGCCATTGACGGTTACGAAGGCCAGGTCTGGAATGACGGCGTCATCTTGGCCAGCCGGTGGTGGAAGAATAAGCCGAAGCGCGAAGAATGGATTTCGTTCGTTCGGACCGCAAATCTCGGACCGATCAGTTCCGAACTCGCGAATGTTGAGCCGGCCGATATTCCTATCGACACCAATTCCCGCGGATTGCAGGCGAATTACGCCGAGGACTTGATGTTGGCCGCGGCAGCCCCCCAACACCGCCTGGCGCTTGGTGCGTTGGCGATCGCTTTACCGCTGTTTCTCGGCATGAAGTGGGTCGCGCTTTCGGCAACCGAGATTACGTTCCAAGGCCGCTTGGACGAGATATATGCGTCAAGTGAATCGGTGCGCGCACAACGCGATGAAGCCAATCGGAACATCGATCAAATCAACGCAATTCTTTCCCTGGATCCGTTCCCGTCTCAATTTCAGATCATGGCCAGAACTTTCGAGCTGTTGCGGGGGTTCAACGTACGGATCGTCGATTGGACGTACGACCGGGGCGCGCTCGAAGTCTCCCTTGAAGGGCAAGGACAATCCGATTTGGATGCGACCCGCTTCATCGAAATATTCGAACGGGATTCCTTGTTCGAAAAGGTCAGTGCGCGCACCTTGCCGCAAGCGCGCACGTTGAGAATGCAATTGAATGTGACGCCGCTGAGCGGGGCCGCGACATGAACTTCTTGCAAAAGACGACGGGCGATTTTTGGACGCGCGGATATGCGCTGCTCTCGAAAGCCGGCGAGCGCAACCTGACCCCGAGCCAGGCGCGGACGATCTTCATCGGCGCCGGGTGCCTGGTTTGGGTACTCGTCACATTTACATTGAGCAATGAAATCGACGGCCTGCAAACGCGCCTGAAAAATATTCAATTCGAAATTGGACGCCTGACCGCGCTGGCGAAAGATTCCAACTGGGACGCCCGGTTGCAGCAAAGTCAATCGATGAGGCAAGTCCAAGAACGGAGATTGTGGAGCGCTCCGACCCCCGGCTTGGGCGAAGCCAGTTTCGAAGCGTGGCTAAGGGACCGGTTTCAAACGCACGGACTCAACGTCCAACAAATCATACTTGCGCGGACACCGCTGGATTCAAACGAACCGGCCGGCGCGGGATTCCTTGCGGGAACCGAACGGATGACGGCAAAAGTGATTTCCGACTTCAAGCCGCGCGGCACGATCAACGTCACGGCGGATGTTGCCACAAGCGACAAGTTGTTGACGATCGACCACATGGTAGTTCGCACCGGACGCAACGCGCGTTTGGAAACGGACATCTCGACCTATTTCCGCGTCGAATAGGGTCGCCGTCGATGTTTTCACACGCTCAGATCAGCCCCCTGCTCGCCGTCCTTCGCGACAACGCGACATCGGCTTTAAGCGTCGCGGCCCTTGTCATTGTTGCGGCCGCGGGTTGGATGTCGGGGCAAAGCGAAACGGGGGACGGGGCGGAGATCGAGGCCCGGACGTCCGCATTCAATCTACCGGCGTGGTCGCAACCTCAACTTGAAGAAGCGCGCGCAGCCGCGCTCGACCAGAGCCTTTTCGAACCCAACCCGGACGAAACCGCGGCGCAACAGGCCGGATCGGCCAAGGCGCCAGACGACGAAGACGCCCGCTCGAATTCCGAGTGGCGCTTTATCGGTAGCGTTCTCAACGGCGATGAACGTTGGGCCTTTATCGTGCACGGCAGTCCGGCCCGGTTGCTTTCGCTGCTGAAGTCGGACCCCCTGCCGAATGGCGAGCACATTGAAGAAATTTCGGATGATCGTTTGAAATATTCGGACACCACTGGTGAACACACCATCAAACTGTTCGATGGCAAGACAAAAACAAGCAAGGTGGCCGAATGAGCAAGGAGAACATCGTTGTGGCGACGGAACACGTTTTAGATCGATCCCCTCTGATCCTTAAATTGGGCACAGCGGTTCTCGCGGCATTCGTGTTGGCAAGCTGCATCGCCCGAGACGGCGTGGTGATGCCGAAACCCGCATCCATTCCCCACGAGAAGCGCGCGAACGATGTAGCAGCGTCGCTAACCTCGACCGCGGACGGCGGGGGCGACACCATCATTCAGCAGGGTTTGAAGACGCCGATCGGGCGCACCACGGCAGAACCCTACATGACGGAAAAACCGCCAAAATTGAGCGGTGAGAACATCAGCGTCACGTTTGACGGCATCAGTTTGCCGATGTTTGTGAACACCGTGTTCGGCGAATTGCTGAAGGTAACGTTCGAGATCGACGACGCCGTGGCAAAACGCGATCAATTGGTCACGTTGAGAACCGCCACGGCGATCACACCAAACGACTTTTTCCGGCTTGTTCAGGATGTGCTGCAAAATTACGGCATCGCCGTCGTCTACCAAAACAACGTTTACCGCGTCGTCGAGAGTGCCAATCGCCGGGAAGACCTGCCACGCATCATTTGGTCGCGCGCGGTTCGCAACGTCCCCGGGGAACTGCGGCCGATCTTTCAGTTCGTCCAGCTCAAAAACGTACAGACCGCGTTCATGACGACGTGGTTGGGAGTCGCGTTGCAAGACCGGGTTCGGATTCAAGGCGTCAACGAAGTCAACGGGCTATTGCTGATGGGCAAAAGCGAAGACGTTGCCGCCGCATTGGAAACCATCCAAGTTCTTGACCAGCCGCACATGGCGGGATCGAGCAGCGTCAAGATCGTTCCCCGCTACTGGTCTGCCGATAAACTGGCGACACAGCTGGTCGACATTTTGGTGGCCGAAGGGTACGGCGCAGGCGTGGGATCGGGTGGCACCCTGGCGATCAAGTTCATTCCCGTACCGCCCCTCAATACGATCATCGTATTCACGTCAGACGGCACGACGATGGAACACGTCATGAGCTGGGCGCGGGAACTCGATCAACCGAGTCAATCCGTGAACACGATCGGCGTGTTTTATTATCAGGTTCAGAATTCATCGGCGTCCGCTTTGGCCGAAGTCTTGACGGGCGCGCTTGGCAAAAGTGCGAACGGGGAGTCGGATGCGGACGGCGGCGCAGCGGCGCGGGCGGCGACAACTTCCGCAATTACATCGCCGACCGGCGGCCAAGTCATCGTCGACGCCGCGCGGAACGCGCTCATCTTTCGCGGCACGGCCGAAGAGTATTCCCAATTTCGCTCCCTGGCGGAGCAGATGGACCGGCCACCGCTACAGGTGCTGATTGAAGCGACGATCGCCGAAGTGACACTGAATGAAGGCGAAGATTTGGGTGCGACGCTATCGCTCGACACCGCGGCGACGGCGGCCCCGCGCACGACGACAATCGCTTCGGATAGCGGGCTGCTGGTCAGCTTGGTCCGGGACCGCGGCGATTTCGTCGGCTCGCTCAACGCGTCGGCGAATAAGAACAAAGTGACGATCTTGTCGAGCCCGCGCGTCGTCGCGAGTAGCGGTAATGCCGCGTCGATCAACGTCGGAACACAGGTTCCCATCATTACCTCGCAGCAAACCGATCCGTCGGGATCGGTCGGCGGGACAAGCACGCTGCTGCAAGACGTTCAGTACCGGGCAACCGGCGTCGCGTTGCAAATCAAGCCCGAGATCAATTCCAACCGCCGCGTCGAATTGACGATTTCGCAGGAGGTCAGCGAAGCCCAGGCGAATAAAATCTCAACGGTACAAAGCCCGACGATTTTCACGCGCTCGATTACCACGTCGCTGTCGCTGAATGACGGGCAAACCGTTCTTTTGGGCGGGCTTATTTCCGAAAATTACAGCGACGGCAACACGGGCATCCCGGTTCTGAAAGACATTCCGCTGATCGGCAATATTTTCAAGACCCAGTCGCGCGGACGGACGCGCATCGAATTGATCGTCTTGTTGACGCCCTACATTATCGACGGTCCGGAAGCGACGGAATTTGTGCGCGACGCGTTCAAATCGCAACTCGAGCAACTTCCGGCGATTCCCGTCTTGAATCTCGAACCTGATTCGCTAAATGAGAGCCGCTAAAAATAACCGCAAACGTAGGCAACCATGCTTAAGCAAGAATCCCGCGCATACAAAACCCTAGGCGTCCTCGCCGCAATCCTGCTCTTGGGCGCATGTGCGTTATCGACACGCGAGCACTCGGAATCGCCGCCTGACGTGCGCGCGGAAACGGAACAGGACAAGGCGCTGCTCGAACGCATAGCCGCCATGCCGTTGGCCGATTTGCAGGCATTGGCGGACGAAGGCAACGTAAAGGCCAAGATCGAGCTTGCAGCCCGGTACGCGAATGGCAACGGCGTCGAAGTCGATACCCCGAAAGCGATCGCGCTCTTGGATGAGGCCATTGCGGCCGGCGATTCTCAAGCCATGTTCTTTCGCGGCGTCATGGCACACAACGGAATGGGTGTTCCCGTCAACATGGCCGAAGCCGTCCTTTGGTACGAGAAATCCGCCGCCAAAGGAAACATGTTCGGCGAATATTGGCTGGCGTTCATGATCGGCAACGGCCTTGGCGGAATTTCGCCGAATTGGCCGGGCGCGGTTCCGTTGCTTGAAAAGGCTGCGGCGCAGAACCATTCGGACGCGCAATTCATGCTGGGATGGCTCTATGAAAGCGGTGAAGGCGGACAGGGAATCGATTACGAAAAGGCGGGCGATTGGTACCGCAAGGCGACGGCCACCCACCTCAATCAAAAAGCGCAATTCAACCTGATCAATTTGCTCGGCGAAGGTAAGATCAAGTGGCGAGAAGGCGATCCCGTGATCCCCAAGCAAGCGGAATCGTCCGACTCCACCGTTGATTCGCAAACCGCGCACCAGGAATAATCCGGATCATCGTCCGGCCGGTATCGCGGGACGACATTACGATTTGCCACGGAAACTCAGCGAATGAATTTTTCTCCTGAACTGATGATCAGCGTCGGCTTGTTGGTCGTTGAAGTCGTCTTGATATTGCTTT
>JAGREB010000095.1 GCA_020446775.1 Paracoccaceae bacterium | reverse complement strand
CCCGGCCGGCATATTTGCCAGGACAGCAGCATCCAGGTCGGCGACGACTTGGTGGTATGCAGCGCGAACGCGAAAGAATTGGTCGAGCCAAAACTCGAAGGCCCAGTTATCGCGGAGTGCAAGAAGTAATCAATCCGATACACCGGCAATGACGTCGGCACGGATTGCGGGTCAATGTGTTTTAAGGGGAGTGAGCATTGCAGATGCGCGCAGTGGCAACTCTTCTTATTGGCGCCACCATTTTGATAACCGGCCAGGGACTGCTCCTCGCATTCGTGCCGCTCAAATTGCGGCTGATGGGCTCGGGCATTTCGGACATCGCCGCAATCACGGCGTGCTACTTCGTTGGTTTCTTGGCTGGGGCATGGTGGAACGAGCGTGTCATCCGTGCGGTCGGCCATATACGCGCTTACGGCGGGCTGATCGCGATCGTCGTCCTGGCAACATTAAGTCTCGGGCTCATGCGCGACCCGGAAAGTTGGATCGCCATGCGCTTTCTGCATGGAATGGCGGCCGGTGGCGCGTTCCTGGCCATCGAATCTTGGCTAACGGCCGCCGCGAACGGGCCGGATCGTGGCCGTATGTTGGCGGCGTACACAGTGTGCACGCTTGCGGCCCTGGGAGGCAGTCAATTCCTGGTCGGTATTTACAACATTGGCTCAAGTGATCTCATCATTCTCGCCGGCATGATTTATGCCGCCAGCATTTTTCCCGTGATGTTGACGCGGATTGCGGCACCCGAGATCGAGCCTTCACCGCCCCTCTCGCTCGGAAACGTATTTCGCGTATCACCATTTGCGGTGGTCGCCAGCTTTGCGGCAGGCGTCACACTTGGAGGCTTTTGGGCTTTGGGCCCACTATACGGCGCGCAACAGGGTCTCGAACCCCACCAAGTCAGCACACTAATGGCGAGTGCCATATTTGCGGGTCTCGTATTGCAATGGCCGGCCGCACGGCTCTCGGATCTGATCGACCGTAGAATAGTCGTTCTCGGCCTTACCGTCGCTTGCACGGTCATGGCTCTGTCGATGCTTATCCCGTGGGTCGGGCGCATAGTTCCCATTTATGTGCCGTTCGGTGTCATCGGATCGACATTTTGCCTATACCCATTGGCTGTCGCACACGGGATCGACAACGCATCAGGCGGCGTTAACACACTCCAGGTGTCGCGTGGCTTGTTGCTCGCCAACGGGCTGGGCTTGGCGATCGGACCCTTTGCCGCCGGTGAATGCGCGGTGATTTGGGGTGGTCCGGGACTGATGATTTTTTTCGCGATGGTTCTGGGTTCGGTAGCGCTCGTCACGGCCATTCGGATGGTTACGCGCCGTTCACCGCCAAGCGATCAGAAAGAGCCGTTTGTTTTTGTTCGAACGAACACACCCGCCGGCGCCGTGATCGACCCCAGAAACTCGGCGACAATCGCAAGTAATACCGATGGTCAGCCTGCAACCAATTCGTAATTTGTAACGGTCGTCCCCCTGGACGCCGCTTGGCCTACCGCGCGAAAATTCAACCAGTACATTCAATGGGAGGACACCGTCATGGCGCTACTCTGGAAAGCGACCTGCATGCAAACCGATAACGTGATCGTCAACGACGCGCGCAACCGCGCCGACGCCATGGCGCTCATCAACAAAAGCATCGACCGGTGGGAGCAACTCCTCAAATCCGCGGTAATGCGCAGCGGCCCATTGAAGCAACTTTGTTTGTTCCCGGAATTCAACTTGCAAGGATTTCCGTTGCAGGAGAATGCCGAAGAATGGATCGACAAGGCATGTTTCGATATTCCGGGCTCGAAAGAAATCGAGCGATTGCAAAAGCTGGCGCAAACCTTCGGGATCTACCTCGGCGCAAACGGATACGAACGCGACGCCGAATGGCCTGGGCGCTATTTCAATTGCTCGTTCCTATTCGGACCCAATGGCGACCTGCTCTTGAAATACCGCCGTGTATCCACCGCGGAAGCCGGATCGCCGCATGATTTCTGGAACAAATATCTGGATCGTTACGGCATCGAAGGCGTGTTCCCGGTCGCCAAGACCGAGATCGGCAACATCGCGATGATGCCATGCGGCGAGATTTTGTGGCCCGAAACCGCGCGCTGCCTAATGATGCACGGCGCAGAGGTCATCCTTCACCCGACCAGCGACCATGGCGCTAGCGATCATATGGCCTGGGAATCGGCGAAGCGCGTCCGCGCAGCCGAAAACATGGTCTATTTTATTTCCGCCAACGCTGGGCGGATTGTCGGCAACGCGTTGCCGAACAATGTCCATGTCGGAAACTCGAAAATCTACGACTTCCAGGGTCAGCTGATGACCGCCACGGGCGGATCAGGCGAAATGACGACGTCGGCGGTCATCGATATCGATGCTTTGCGGCGGGCGCGGACGACACCGGCCGGCGTTTACGGCGTCAACCGCGTCGCTCGCATTCGCGCCGAAGTTTACGCCGAAGTCTACAAGCGTGCGAAGTTTTATCCGGTCAACAAATTCGCCGATAAGCCGATGGATTCCAAGAAGCGCGTCAACGAAAACCTCGCCGAAGCGATTGAGAGTCTCACCTCGCGCGGCATCCTCAATTGGCCGACGGATCACGTTCCGACGCGCAAAGCTGCCGAGTAAAACTAGACCTCGGGGTTCTCGAGGAATCCCGGGCGGCGTTCGTCGATCAGTTTACGCAAGCGCGGCGGGATTTCCTCCAGGCCGCGTACCTTGCGGCCTTGAAGCTGGAACATGCACTGTCCGGTTTCATATCCCATGCGCATCCACGGGTACCAATTCCCCATGGTCTGAAAGTTCATGGTCGACGGCAGCCATTCGCTGTCCGGCGCCGCGACATCGGCCAGCCGCACCGTGAAAGTGACCAGCGATGTCGCGGTCATGATCGGCGGAAGGATCGTGCTGGGATCGATCGCCGAGCCATCGGCGTTGGTATCTCTGCGGGGCCGAACAGTCTCTACGATCAGATCCTCGCCGATCCAGACATAATCACCGTTCACGACTGGTTCGGTGATTTGCCCCCTAAACTGCATGCCAGGCGGCGGATTTTCGCGCGTCGCGTTGCCGTTGCGGTCGAAGGTAAGCGATTGGCTCGATTTGTAGTGCTGTGGTTTGCATGCGAGACCGTTATAGGGATTGATCCAGTCGTCCGCGGGCTCGCCGGTTTGGGGGTCGAGCCAGAACCCAACCTCGACCATGTTTTGCGTCAATGAACCATCGTCACCGAATGACATGCGTCCAAAACTGAAACCGTCAACGCGGAAAAATAATTTCGCGGCTTGTTGGGCGCGCTTGCCCCAGAAGCGGCCTGAATACCAACTCATACCGAGTTGCCCGTTCGGTGCGCCGCGGGCCCGGGCATAGAGTTTGACTTTTTCGGGCAGGGGCGTCGCCGCTAGCGCGCCGTTGTCCAATCCAGCCGTTCCAACCACCGCTGCTCCACTGAGCATAGCCGTGCGGCGTGATATCGATCCCACCATCGACGTCCTCCTCGCTTACGAGCGCTCGAGAAAACCGCGACCGGCGGTAAGGGCCGGAAGGTCGGCGTGTTTTAGAAATTCCTTGGCAGCGGTGTCGGCCTGCAGTGTGGCATCGAGAAATGCTGTCGAAACCCCGTTTACAATCGCAAGGCCTTCCGGGTCTGGCGCACCCCCTGCGCCCTCGCGACAAATCAAACCGCCGTAATAGTGATCACCCGACGTAATCGAGACTGCATATTTTTCCGCCGACGCCGCGTGATCGTACGCGCCCATGCGCCACCGCCACGGCCTCCGGACGCCGTCGCCCGTGGACCCGGGATCGTTGGTGCCACCAGCGGCAAGAACCGGAATCGTCACGTTGCGCCATCCGTCGGCGTCGATCTCGGGCAGTGGGCCGATACCGTTGTATGAAACCAAGGCTTTGAGGCGTGGATCGCGAAAACTTTTGAGCGAGCCATCGGGCATCGTCACGGGTAGGCCTGCCATGATCAGTGCAGTCCATCCGCCGAACGAATGGCCGCCGACGGCAAGGCGTGCCTTGTCGAGTTGACCGGGGATACCGGCAGCGGCCGCGATATCGTCAATGTGATTCAACAGAAATTGCATGTCGCCGATACGGCCAAAAAAGATTTTCGCGCGCGGGAGCGGACTCTTGATTGAATATCCGAGTGATTCGGAATCGAGATGAGTGGGCAGGATCGTCGCAAAACCGTGCGACGCCCAATGGTCGGCAACGCCGTTGTAAAGATCCTTCGATGACAACGCCCCGTGGGAAAACAACACTGTCGGAAACGGCCCATGTGCGTCCGGAAAGGTCACGCGGACACCGAGCATCTTATCTTGCTCCGCCAGAGTGAACGCCAAATCGGAAACTGACTTCACGGCGGACGAACCCGGCGATGATTTGAACGCGGCTGGGGAATCGGCCGCCTGAAGCGATGCGAAAGGGGCTGTGGAAACGGCCAACGCACTTGTTACGAGCACGCGACGGCGCGCCATCATATCGCCGATGACCGGCATACGGGCCGCTAACGGACTGTGCCGAGGGCGGTTTTCCCCGTTCACGGTTTTCTTATAAATTTCAACCCCTTGCATAAAAAGCCTACTTGATTGTGGTTGGCGGAATCGGCCACAAAGAAGTCAATAATACCTCGCTTGGGGGAAACACACGGGGTGTTTTTAGGAGGGACTGGCACGGTGTCCAGTAACGGCAAACGCGTGACCGTGGGAGCGGCAGCGGCAAAACGAGTTGGCGGCGACAAGTTGCCGGCCTCGCCGGAACCTCCTCAACACGTCGAGGATTCCGAACTTTCAAATATGTCCGAGGTAATTGCGTTGGTCGCGGAACGCGACCCGGCGCAACTCGATCAACTGCGCGACATCTTGAGCAAAGCCGGCATTAAAAAGATTCACGCCTATGGCGAACTGGCGCCTTGCCGCGATCTTCTCAAGACCGTCAGTCCGGACATGATTGTGGTCGGTGACGACCTCGCGGCGGGTGTTTTCGATTTCGTTCGCGAGATTCGCCACGGCCAAATCGGCGCCAATCCCTTCGTGTTGATCACAACGTTGATCGATCCGCATCACGTCTCCGCGGTCAAGAGCGCCATGCAAGCCGGAACCGACGATATCATCGTCAAACCGGTGAAACCCGACCAACTGCTCAATCGCTTGAAACGGATTACGATCCACCGGCAAGCTTTCGTGGTTACGAGCGATTACCTCGGGCCGGACCGGCGGCTGAAAGCGAGGCCATCGCAAATTCGCCGCATCTCGGTTCTGAACACGATGCTCGACAAAACATCGGGAAAACACGTCGAGTTGGAAGACGTTACCGCCGGCGTCGAAGATTCGATGAACGATGTTCTGGAGGCGCGGCTCGACAGCCACGGTTACCGGCTTGGCTTCGTTTGCAATCTCCTCATCGAAGCATACCAATCCAACAACATTACGCCGGATGTCGAACAAAAGCTGCATGTGCTGGTCGACGTTTTGAAGGACGCCGCCAAAACCGCGGAGCGGTTGGGCGAAACCGAGCTTGCGGTCATTTGCGGTTCGCTGGCATCGCAGGTCGAGGGCATCGCATCCCGGTACCAGAACCCAACCGAAAAAGACCTCGTACTAATCCGCAAGCTGACTCGCGCAGTGCTTTCGGCGATCAATCCCAAAGCCAATACGGAAAAACTGCAAAAAGACGCCGAGATCGCAGCGCAAAACTACCAACAAAGGCAGCGGGACACGTTCAAGCAAGCTCAAGAGATTAAACGGCAACCGAAGGAAGCCTCGGTCGCGCCGGTCGACGAGCCGGTCATCGAGATCATGACTCTTTCGCGCGGCCAACAACTCTTCAAACAAGGCGATCCGGCCAATGCGGCTTACGTCGTCGCGAGCGGCAGCGTGGCCGTATTCAGGGAAATCGACGGGCACCGGATACCCGTCGCGCGCATCCGGAAGGGCGAGTTCTTCGGAGAAATGGCGATTATCGACGGCACGCCGCGGCGCTCAACCGCGATCGCCCTTGAAGACACGACTCTGTCTTTGATCTCGCGCCAGTCGATCGATACCAAGATGGAATCAGCCGACCCGATGGTCCAGGGCCTCATGAAACTGTTGATCGACAGTTTGCGAAAAGCGCCCGAACACTATTCTCCGTTACCGCGAAATGCCTTGGATGCGGCCAAGATGATCAAGCATGAGGCCAACGAAATTCTTGCGTACGCATCTTTGAAAGATACTCCGCCAGACTACGCGCGTGCGATCGAAGAGGGGAGTCGCGGATTATCGCTACTCGTCGACGAAATTTACGCGTTGACCGAGGAATGCAGTCACCAGGATCGCCGTACCGCCGCCTTGCCGACGGCTGCCGAACTGCATTCCGCCCATGCCCAGCAGGCGCCGCACCGCGAAACTTAACCGTTTGTAATGTGCGACGTAAAAGCCGCGGAGTAAGTTCGCCCAGGCTTGAATTGACGGCGCCGAGGGCTTAGCGTCCCGCGGCTTCAAGCGCCACTTCATTTTGGCCATCCCATGCGAGGACGCGTTCGCCATGACCACGATGGTTGAAGTCGAGCATTTATCGAAAGCTTTCGGCCGGATCGTCGCGGTCGACAACGTATCGCTGTCCGTCAAACAAGGCGAGGTTCTTGGTTTCCTGGGGCCGAACGGCGCCGGCAAAACAACGACCATGCGCATGATCGCGGGTTTCTTGACGCCGACGTCGGGAACAGTGCGCGTTTGCGGTCACGATGTTGCATCGTCTCCGCTTGCGGTCAAAAGCGCGCTCGGATATTTGCCCGAAGGATCGCCGGCATACGAAGACATGTCGGTGCGGGCCTTTCTCGAGTTCATCGCCGCCGTTCGCGGCATAGCGCCAGGTCACGTCGCGAAAAGAATCTCGGAGATTTCGGACCAAATCGCACTCGATGCGGTCATGGACCGGCCAATCGAAGTTCTGTCGAAGGGCTACAAGCGCCGCGTCGG
>JAGREB010000094.1 GCA_020446775.1 Paracoccaceae bacterium | reverse complement strand
TCAATTTGTTGAGCGAACGCCACGAATGGCCACGGGCACTCGAGAAATTCGAAGCCATCGCCGCGGCGCGTCCAAATGACCAAGTCGCGAAGTATTTCATGAAGAAGTGCGAGGACCTGATCGCCAATCCCCCACCGCCGGATTGGGACGGCGTGAAAAAGTTCGACCAAAAATAGCCTGTTATTCGGCTTTTGCAGGCCGCGGCACGATATTCAAAGCGATGATGTAAAGGGCCAGCGCCGTGGCTTCGCCGCGCAGTTCGCTGAGATTCAAATCCGTTCCGCCGTCGAGGTAGACACCGAGCGTTCGTCCCGCGACGGCGAAAAATATGAACGTCGCCAGAACCCACAAACACGCAACGGTACGCCGGCGGACAAACAGTCCATATGCGGCTGTCGTCCCCATCCCCATAAATAATGCCCCGACCAGGGTGCGGATGGTCGTCATCGATTCCGGCCGCGTCAGTTCGATTCCGAAACGGGCCATTGGCGCGGCCGGATCGAGCATGAAACGGACACCGATACGGAGATAGAGCAACGTGCCCAAGATGAGGATCACGCGCACGGCCCACAAACGCACGACCGGATTCCACATGTTTGCGCTCCTACAGAATCGATCCGCTTCCGCGCTCCAAAAATGGTTCTATAACAACGCGCGTTCAATGAAGCGCGGCGTATCGCGCCGCTTACGATGCTATTTGGCGCCGCGATTGCCCGACGTGGCAAGGATTTCAGCGAGTGGCACGCCCGATTTCAGCCTTTCGTTACGGCTCTGCTCTTCAGCCAGCATTCGGGTTGCAACGGCAATCACGTTCTCCGCCTCAATGGCGGGAATCACAACAACGCCGTCGGAATCGCCGCAGATGTAGTCCCCGGGATGGATCGCGATATCGCCAATCGTAATGTCGATGTTGATCTGGCCCGGCTGACCTTTGGTCGAACCGCGCAACGATAAACCCGACGCGAAAACCGCAAACCCGGCCTCGACGATTGCATCGATGTCGCGCACGGCGCCGTTGGTCACGCAGCCGGCAACGCCACGCATCTGGCTGGCGAATGTGGCCGTTTCGCCCCACACGGCCGTGCGCGCCGGCCCGCCGCAATCGATCACGATCACGCTGCCTTTGGGAGCTTTATCGACGGCTTTGGTGACCGCGGTATTGTCGCCGAGCGGGCAACGGACCGTGAACGCCGGACCAACAGCCCGGCCACCCGGCACCATGCACCGCACCGACGGCGGCAAATCGCACGGCTGCGCGGTCGCCTCGGATAACGTTGCAGCCGGGAACGCCTTCAGGGCCGAGATGATCTCATCTTGAGTCATGCGTCATGCCCCGATTTAGCGCCTAGTATAAGAACCTGGTGCGGAGGGTGCCTTCGATGGCGGCGAGGTCTTTGCGGATGCCCATGCCGACTTCCACCCGGCCCAAGACGTCGGTAACGACGTAACCGATTTCGCCGTCGGTGCGCAGATATTGCCCGGCGATATTGATGCCGCGCCGCGCGAACACATCGGTGATTTTCATCAGCACGCCGGGCGCGTCGCGGTGAATGTGCATAAACCGGGTGGTGTCGGTGTGCGGCGGCAACGCCACTTCAACGAAATTCACCGCCCCCAGCGTCGATCCGTTGTCGGAATATTTGACCAATTTTTCCGCCACTTCGGCCCCGATGTTCGCCTGCGCTTCCTCGGTCGAACCACCGATATGCGGCGTTAGGATGACGTTCTTCAAGCCTTGCAATGGGCTCTTGAATTTCTCGCCGCCGTCGGCCGGCTCCTTCGGAAATACGTCGAGCGCCGCGCCGGCGATGTGCCCGGACTTGATTGCATCCGCCAGTGCATCGATCTCCACCACCGTACCGCGCGACGCATTGATCAGATAGGCGCCGCTCTTCATTTTCTTGAGCTTAGCGGCCGTAATCATATTTTTGGTTTGCGGCGTCTCGGGCACATGGAGCGAGACGAAATCCGACATGGCCAGAAGATCGTCCAATGACCCGGCCGACTGAGCATTGCCGAGCGCCAGCTTCTCGACAATGTCGTAGAAACGCACGCGCATGCCCATCGCTTCGGCGATCACGGAAAGCTGCGAACCGATATGGCCATAGCCGACGATTCCCAGAACTTTGCCGCGGACCTCGCGGCTGCCCTTGTGCGACTTGTCCCAGCCGCCTTCGTGCGCGAGCCAGTTCTTTCGCGGAATATCGCGCGACAGCATCACGATCTCGGCCATCACCAATTCGGCAACCGAGCGTGTATTCGAATAAGGCGCATTGAATACGGGGACGCCGAGCTTTTTGGCGGCCTTGGTATCGACTTGGTTAGTGCCGATGCAGAAGCACCCGACCGCAAGCAGTTTTTCACCGGCCTGGAGCACGTCCTTGGTCAACTTGGTCCGGGACCGGATGCCCAGGATGTGAACGTCTTTAAGGCGTTTTTTCAGGTTCTCGGCATCGAGCGCCCCGGTCTCGACCGTAACCGAGCGGTAACCCTGGCGTTTGAACAATTCCAACGCCGTCTTATTGATATTCTCAAGCAACAAGACCTTGATCTTGTCCTTGGGGAGCGACAGTTTTTCTTTGGTCATGAACGACTTGCTTCGCGCGGAATACTGGCCGATATAGCCGCCGGTGGCGTATTGTCGGGCCACAGCGGATCACATTCGCGCCGTCCCTACCACACCTGAATAAGAGTGGAAACTGCCATGTCCGGAACCGTCGAAAAGCGCCTCGCCGACCTCGGGATCGCCCTGCCAGACGCGGCCGCGCCGATTGCCAATTACGTTCCTGCGGTACGCACCGGAAATCTGCTCTACATCTCCGGTCAATTGCCGCTCGCCGCCGGCAAAATGGCAGCCGAGGGCCATGTCGGCGGGTCGGTCACGGTCGAGCAAGGGGTTGCGGCGGCGCGCCAATGCGCCCTTAATTTGATCGCCCAGGCGAAGCTGGCATTGAACGGCGACCTCGACCGCATCAAGCGGGTCGTCAAACTGACCGGCTTCGTCGCGTGCGACGGCGATTTCACTCAACACCCGCAAATCATCAACGGTGCGTCCGACGTGATGGTCGAAGTCTTCGGCGATGCGGGACGCCATACCCGCGCCGCAGTTGGGTCGCCTTCCCTGCCGCGCGGCGCGCCGGTCGAGGTAGATGCGGTGTTTGAGGTGTCGTGAACCGCACATGAACGACGAGCGCGACCGCGACGAGACCCTGACGGCCAAGGTCCTGACGTCCATCGACACCGTTCCAGCCGCGGCCTGGGATGCGTGCGCGGGACAGGATCGGGCCAATGCCAATCCGTTCGTCCGGCACGCCTTTTTCAGTGCGTTGGAGGATTCGGGCTCAGTCGATGCGGCCGCCGGTTGGCAACCCCAACATTTCGTGATCGAGAATAAAGCGGGTGACGTGATCGCGTGCGCGCCGCTTTACCTGAAAAATCACTCCTACGGCGAGTACGTGTTCGATTGGGGCTGGGCGCAGGCCTACGAGCGCGCCGGAGGCCGGTACTATCCAAAACTTCAGTGTGCGGTGCCGTTCACACCGGTTACGGGTCCGCGTCTGATGGTGAAAAGCGGATTGGACGCGGAATTGTCAGGCGATCTGCGCCTTACGCTGATGAGCGCCATGGTCGAGCATGCCAAACGGCGGCGGGCATCGTCGCTACACGTCACCTTTGCGACCGAAGCCGAGCAACACCTCATGGCGGATGCGGGTTTTCTGCCGCGTATTGGCGAACAGTACCACTGGAAGAACGAAGGCTACGCCACGTTCGATGATTTTCTCGCCGCCCTGTCGTCGCGCAAACGCAAAACCATCCGCAAGGAACGCGAAAAGGCCAATTCACATGGCGTCGAGATCAAGACCCTGGTCGGTGCAGACATAAAACCGAACCACTGGGACGCGTTCTACCGCTTTTACACCGGCACGTCCGACCGCAAGTGGGGGCAAGCCTATTTGACCCGCGAGTTCTTCGATCTGTTGTCCGAACGTATGGCCGACGCGGTGGTTCTTGTCATGGGGTTCATGGACGAGACACCGGTTTGCGGTGCGATCAATCTGCGTGGCGGAAATACGTTGTTCGGCCGCAATTGGGGCGCGATTGTCGATCTGCCGATGCTGCATTTCGAATGCTGCTATTACCGTGCGATCGATTTCGCTATTGAACACAAACTCGAGTGGGTCGAGGCGGGCGCACAAGGACAACACAAAATTCAGCGTGGCTACCTGCCGCGCGCCACCTATTCGGCGCATTGGATCGCCGATCCAATGTTCCGCAACGCCGTGAAACGTTTCCTTGACGACGAGCGCGAGGCCATCGCGCACCGGATCGAGGTTTTGGAAGATTATGGGCCATTTAAGAAGAATATTGGCGGCGATTAGCGGTCCCGCTTCGATATCAGCGGCTTGGGCGCCCGCGCGCGCCATGCGGTCTCGAGCCGTCGTTTAAGGTCCGCGGCTTTGATCTTCTTGAGATTGATCAATATCCACGGATGGCCGCGGTAATGATCGGTCAGGAAATAGACGGCAGGTTCCACATCGATCAGCACATCGCGTTCGGTGGGATCGATCCTCACCACCAACGTCTTATTGTCTTCCCAAAGCCGTGCGATCAACTTGCCTTTGACGCGGAATCCCGGCGTGCCGTAACAGGGCCCTTCGACGACGCCCGGCAATGCGTCGAACATTTTCCGCAATTGGCCGGGCGTGACATCCATCTCAAAGCCCGAGGTTCCCGGGATTGAACCGCCGGTCCGGATCGAGCAGCGACTTCGCTTCGTTCAACAAGCGCCACGTTTCCGGCGAAAGCGCATCCGCGAAGCGATAGAACTTGGCCAATTGAACGTGCACGGCGCCGAGATCGAAAAAGAAATCGCGCAATTCCGTCCTGAGTTTCTTCGCATAAGTGCGTGCCGCGAGATTCGGCGGCAAGGCACGGAATTTTTCGGCCTCTTCTTTACCGATATGGCGAAGGTGCAGTTCGCTAACTTCATCGGCCCAATAAAAGCTGGGCTCGCACTGAAAATATCCCTGACCCCAATTGGTCATGTAGCTTTCCCGAATTCCGTGCTTCTGCATCTCGGCACGGCGGGCATTGAAGAATCCTTGTACAGCGGTGGCGACCTCGACCGCGCGCGACAGCGGCCACAGCGAATTGGTGGGAACCCAGCGCTGCCCCTGCCCGCCGAGAAAGCCGCGCACAGAAAAACTACGCGCTTCCATGGCACGCGGCAGGACGTTGGCGATTTCGCGGCCGCGCTTCAGGCACACGGCGCGCACCCGTTCCATTCCTGCCTCAGCGCCCTCGGTATTCAAGGCCTCGGTCGAAAGGTGCATCGACCATTTGACCCCTTCCATGAAGTTGGTCGTACCTTGCGCCGCCATTTTGACGGTGTCCTTGACGCCCGACATCAGCGAAGTACCGGAAGTGGTGACGCCACCCAACGTCTTGAGCGCCTCCTTGAATCCGACTTTGACCGAATTTTGGCTCTTGAACGGATCGAGCCCGACCCGGCGGTAGAGATAATCGAAATTGCCCAGGTCGATCATGGTCGCGGCCATGTCTTCATAAGCCTCGAATGCAAACGAGGCATGCGCCTGGCCCTCGGGCCGCGCATAAAGGTGCATGACCGCGGCGGTTTTGATTGCGAAGGCCCCCGTGTCGCCCAGAAACAATCCGGTCAGATCGGGACCGAAATCGCGGAAGAATGGCGCCGCTTTGCCGTGGTCCGGCTTTCGTCCCCACGCGCCGGTACGAACCACCGATCCGTCTGCGCGCACGACTTCGAGCCCGAGAATACCTTTCATACTGGCGGGGACATTTTGCGACAACGCGCCGCCGACGGTGGAATAGATGCCTGAGAACGGCGCGAGAAAGACGAGCTTTAGTCCGTGCGGTTTCAGCGCCTCAGCGACCTTTTCCCAAGTGCAGCCGGCACCGACGACGACGTACCGGTCGATGGGATTGATCTCGAAAACCTGGTTCAGGCGGCGCATGTCGACCAAGACCGCGCCTTGCACGGCCGGTACGTACCCTTTGGTGTAGGACATCCCGCCGCCGCGCGTGTAGATCGCGAGACCGTGTGCCGCCGCGCATTTGACGACTTCCGATACTTCGTGCGTCGACGCAGGCTGGACGACGATATCGGCGATATATGCGTCATCCCAAAAGAAAATGTCGTTGGAATAAACCCGGCACTCGGCCGGATCGGTAATCACGTGATCCGCGCCGACAATGGCGGCGAACGCAGCGCTTGCAGCCGGGGTATTCAAGGCACCTTCAGCCATCGGGATCTCCGAAATTTGATCGTTTTGCGCGATTTGTGGGCTTCAACCTAGCGGCCCCGGGGCACTCAAGGAAGCGCGTTCCGCAGTCATAGAAAGTGCCCCAAATTGCCATGGGTGAGCACCTTGTGTACGTTTTCGATCAAGATATGACCAGTTCAGACACCCAGCCCTTGGATTTAGTGTTCGATCGAGCGATCTCGCATCATGAGCGCGGCGAGTTTGAAGCCGCGAAAGCTCTATATCGTCAAGTTCTCGATCATGCACCCGATCACATCCAAGCTTGGCTTTACCTCGGCTTGGCTGCAACCCAGCAAGAGAATTTCTCCGAGGCCGAGAATTGGTTTGCACGGGCGCTCGAACGCGATCCGAATAATCTTGCCGCCTTGATCGACCGCGCAGGCGCGCTGATTCAACTCAAGCGTTATGACGAAAGTATCGCGCTTTCGAGCCGCGCGCTTGAAATCGATCCCGGCAATATATTGGCGCTGGGACGGCGCGCCGCAGCGACATTGAATGGTTCGCGGCCGGACCAAGCCCTGCCCGATCTCGACCGATTGATTGCCTTGAACCCGAACGATGTCGATGGGTTATGCAATCGGGGCCTTTGCCACTTGAAACTCGGCAATCCTGGCCTCGCGCTTCCCGACCTCGACCGAACCCTTCACCTTGTCCCGTCTCATCGCAATGCGCAGCTTGGCCGCGCGGCAGCGCTGCTCGACCTTCAGAGGACCCATGAGGCGCTTACATTCCTCACCGATTATGTGACCCAGCACCCGTCCGATCCCGAAGCGGCCGCGTTGATGGCTACGATTTTGATCGCGCTGAGGCGGTTAAACGACGCCATCCTTCTTTGCGACCGCATCTTATCGGCGGATCCCGGGCAGACGCAGGCGTACGTCAACCGGGCTCACGCGCACCGTCACAAATTCCAATACCAGGCCGCGCTAACGGATTACGAGCACGCCTTGACGCTTGACCCCACCGACGTCGAGACAATGGCCGCGCGCGCTTATCTCTTGTTGGAAATGCGGCGTTTCGATAGCGCAATCGACGCATTCGAAGCGGTCAACGCCGCGGCCCCGGAATATCCGTTCATCATGGGCGATCTTGTGGGCACGCGTCTGCAATGTTGCGACTGGCGCGACTATGGCAAAGCGATCGAATTCTTGAAGGATGGCGTTAGAAATCGCAAACGGGCTGCGACGCCCTTTCAATTCACGATTGCCGTCGACGACCCGCATCTTGCGCGGCAGTGCGCCGAAATCTACGCACGGCACACGATCAAGGTTACCGAACCCAGGACCCGCAAGAAAATCGAACGGCCACCTTCGGCGCGAATCAAAATTGCCTATGTTTCGGCGGATTTCAGAGAGCATGCGGCGAGTTATTTGATAGCGGGACTATTCGAGAAGCACGATCGCCGGCGCTTTGAAATTTTCGGGATTAGCTGCGGCCGGCCCGACAATTCGCCGATGCGCAAGCGAATTACCGAAGCTTGCGATAGGTTCGTCGACGCAGCCGATTGGGACGACGAAAAACTCCGGACTTACATTCGAAATTCGGGAATCGATATCACCGTCGATATGACCGGAAATACCCACAGCGGCCGCACGGCGCTATTCGCGCTCGATACCGGGTCGGTTCACGTCAATTACCTCGGGTATCCAGGCACGATGGGCCATCCCGCCTACGATTACATGATCGCGGATCGCTATATCGTCAGCGACGAAATGAAAACGGCCTTTTCCGAACACATGATTCGGTTGCCGGATACATATCAAGTGAATGATGGGCAACGGATACGGCCACAGAAAACGACAACCCGCGCGAACCATGGCCTTCCGCAGGAGGGCTTTGTGTTTTGCTGCTTTAACAATTGCAGCAAGATCACACCGCCGATTTTCGATATTTGGATGGAGTTGTTGCAAACCGTCGATCAAAGCGTCTTATGGCTACTTGAAGACACGGAGACAGCAAAATCCAATTTGAGAAACGAGGCAACTGCCCGCGGTGTGGAAAGTCGCCGATTGATTTTCGCGCCCAAAGTACCGCAAGCGGAGCATCTGGAACGTCACCACCACGCCGATCTATTCCTGGATACCCTTCCCTGCAATGCGCACACGACGGCGAGCGACGCCCTATGGATGGGGCTACCGTTGATTACGTGCAGCGGTGCTGGCTTCGCATCGCGCGTCGCAGGAAGCTTGCTTCATGCACTTGGCGTTCCGGAACTCTCCGTGCCCTCAATGCGAGACTATCGTCGGCTCGCGGTAAATTTGGCCTCGACGCCGAACGCTATGCACGCGGTGCGGTCGCAGATAGAACAATCCCGCATGTTCGCGCCTTTGTTCGACACGGATCGCTTTAGAAGAAATATCGAATTGGCGTACGAACGAATGTACGATCTTCATGTGCGCGGCTTGCCGCCCAACGACTTCGATATCGCTCCGGAGCCACCGCAATGATCGCGCGGGCTTTGTCCCACGCTTTGAATCCCCTGACTTGGACGCCGGATTCGGATGACTGACCGTACCCACCCTGAATCGGACGAGATCGGTGGCACACGCTCTCGGGCAACCGGCATTGATTATGTACATTTGATACAACGCGGATTAGAATGTTTCACACGCGGCGAAATCGAAGCCGCAGATGCGTCGTTCAAGCGCGCGACCGAAAAATTCCCGGACGGTGCCGACGGATGGGCCAATCGCAGCGCGACTCTTCTCATGCTGGACCAAACGGCGTTCGCATTGGAATGCGCGGAGCGGGCGTTGGCGCTCGGGGCACAATCCGAACCGTCGGGCACAAATAGGGCCCTGGCGCTCATGCAGTTGGGCCGCTACCGCGACGCCATCGCGGCGCATGATGAAATTCTCGCACGCGACCGACGGCGCACCGATATTCTCGTCGAGCGCGGAAATGCGTCGCGCGCCCTCGGCGAACCCGAAAATGCCTTGACCGACTATCGCAAAGCGCTGGCGATCGATCGAGACTTACTCTCAGCCCTCACAAATTGCGGCAGCGTCCTATTGGAATTGGGAGACGCTCAAGGTGCGCTCCTGAATTACGAATCAGCGTTGGCGGTCAACGCCGCGAGCGCGGATGCGTTAACCGGTAAAGGCGCCGCCTTGGCGCATCTTCGACGCTTCGATGAAGCCGCCGCGTGCCACCGTCAGGCATTGACGCTCGCTCCGGAGAATGCCGAAGCCCACAACAACCTTGGCGGTGCTTTGTTGAATTTGAATCGCGTTGACGACGCACTTGCCGCGTTCGACCGCGCGATACAATTTAAACCCGGTTGGCCCGTTCCTCTTGCCAACAGAGGCAACGCGCTCTTGCTCGCGAAAAGATACGCGGAAGCAACGGAAACTTTCGGCAAAGTGGTCGCCCTGGACGAATCCTATGATTACGCCCTGGGCGACCTGATGTTGTCGCGAATTCAGAATTGTGATTGGTCGGAATACGACTACGGAAAAACTCGCATCGATGCGCTTGTTTCGCGTGGAATTCCCGCGATCAAACCGTTGACGACAGCACTGTTGTTCGATGATCCGAATTTGGCGCGCCGCTGCGCGGAAATTTATACACATCGCAAGATCGGGACAGCCGAATCTCGGCGCGGAATAAATCTCCCTCGGACCGAATCCGAACGAATAAGAGTGGCCTATGTCTCGGCAGACTTCCGTGAGCATGCCGCAAGCTATTTGCTTGCTGGACTGTTTGAACGGCACGACCGGAAGAATTTCGAAATCTTCGGGATAGGTTGCAGCCCGCCCGAAAACTCGTCGACGCGCCGGCGAATTGTCGATGCGTGCGACACGTTCGTCGACGCTTCCGCTTGGGACGATGAAAAACTTCGCGTCTTTTTCAGAGAATCGCGAATCGATATCGTAGTCGACCTGACTGGCCATACGCGAAACGGCCGCACGACGTTATTCGCGCTCGATACCGGCGCGGTCCACGTCAATTATTTGGGATATCCGGGAACGATGGGGCACCAGGCATACGATTATATCGTCTCCGAACGCTATATCGTCACCCACGCAAATAGAATGGTGTTTACCAAACCCGTGCTCTGGTTAC
>JAGREB010000093.1 GCA_020446775.1 Paracoccaceae bacterium | reverse complement strand
CTGCAGATCGGCGACGCGTGCGCTTTCGGTGATTTCGAACACCAGGAATTTCTTGAGCCAGGTATCGGCATCCAATAATTCGTGCAGCTGCTTGGCATAGACCGGGTTATCGACCGACATGCCCGAGATGTTCACGGCAAGCGAAACCTTATCGCCTTTGTTCTTGCGCAACCATTCGACGCACTTGCGCGCCATGGCGATGTCGAACTCGTTGATCAGGCCGGTTTCCTCGGCGAACGTGATGTATTTGTAAGGCGATTGCTCGAAGTTGCCGCCGAAGCGCACCAAAGCCTCGTAGTGATGCACCGCGCCCGAGCGCACATCGAGGATCGGATGGAACGCGACCTGGAAGTCCGATCCGCCGACAATCGAACGGAACGTCTTGAGCGAGTTGGCCGCTTCCTGGACCAGATTGTTCATGTTCTGGGCGATGGACGCAACGTTGAACTTATCGCCCGCTTGGTCCTTAAAGTGATTGATGGTGTAGACGAGGCCCTTGGTCAGGTCTTCTTCGCTGATTGCGTTAAGATCGAGATCGACCGTGCCGGATTGGACGTCGAGGCCCTTGCCCGACGGATCGAACGCCTTGGTCGCTTCGGCGATCTTGTTTTCGATCGCTTTGACGTCGAGGCCCTTCTCGTGGACCAAGCCGTACTTGCCGTCGCCGATTTCACCCGCCGAATCCCCGTCGAGCGCGTTGGCGCGCAAGGATGTCGCCACGGTGTTGCGCAACACCTGGCGTTCGTCTTCCGACAACCCGGCGGCGAACGCCTCGAACCCCGGCAAATTGACCAAGGTCAGTTCGGCGGGCTGGCCCTTTTCCTCGAGCGCCTTGAGTTTTTGGGCTGCGGACTCGCTAAAGGATTCGCCGGACAGCAACCCGGTCGTTTTGTCGCGCTGAACGCCTTCAAGGGTTTCGCCCGCGTCATCGGGCCGCGCCGACGCCCGCAGGGCGATAAACACATGGTCCTTAAGGTCGGGCAGAATGTAGCCCGCGACCGCAAGCGGCGGGGTCTGCCCCTTGGTGCCTTCGAGCTTGATCCGCATATTGTCCATGCGGCGGCCCTTGGCCGTCATCTGCAACATTTGATCGAGCAGGACGCGGTCTTTCGGCGAGACCAGCGCCATGAAATCTTGGCCGATCAGTTTTTCGGCGCCATACCCCAGCAAAGGTTGCGCCGCGCCGACCGCGAACAGGACACGGCGGTCTTTGTCGAGCTCGACCAAAAGGTCGGCCCAACAAAACGCGAAGGCTACGAAGCGGTCGCGAACAGAACTCATATCGCCGAAGCGTCCCCAATGGGTCGTGGGCCGGTTGATCCGGCCGGTTTACGTCCCACGATCATTAGCGGGTGTGGCAGGACGGCTCAAGCCTGCCGTTGAATTTTTACCGGTCAATGGCCACCGGAAATTGTCGCGGAATACCGCCGATTCGCGCGTTTGCCGGCGCGCGATCCCGTGACACACTCAGCCCCTACATGATCTTTAGCCGGAGGGACGAGAACCGTGGCACGCCCGCATGTCGAATTCATCCAATCGCAGATTATCCCGTTCGAAAGTGGACTGTACGGCGGCGCGCGGCCGGGGATCGCCTGCCGCACCTTAAGTCGCGACAACGAATCGGGTGCGGCGAGCACGATCTTGAAATACCCGCCCGGGTGGCGGCAGGACGGCGCGCAAGTGCTGGCGGCCGACGAAGAATTGTTCGTGCTGGAAGGGGCGCTCGAGATCAACGGCCGCGTCTACGGCAAGCACGCCTATGCGCATTTGCCCGTCGGGTATCCGCGCGCATCGATGGCGAGCCCGCAGGGTGCGGTCGCACTGACGTTCTTTTCCGCGGAGCCGCGCGCCTCGAGCACGCCGGCCAGTCCTTCGTTCGACGCGCGGCGGCTGGTCGAGTACATCGATACGCGCACAATGCCGGGCGAGACCGGCAAGCGGAAGCACATGAATTCGGGCGACTGGGACCCGAGCGGGACGATTCACAAAAGCTTGTTTGTGGATCCCGACACGGGCGAGCGCACCTGGCTGATCGGCATGATGCCCTACTGGTCGACCAACCGCGCCGAGATCCATCCGGTGGTCGAGGAAGAATTCGCGATTTTAGGCGACATCTGCTTTCCGCTGGGCGTGATGCGGCCCGGCGGCTATTTCTGGCGCCCGCCCGGCATCCAGCACGGGCCGTTCGCGACCTGGGGCGGCACGCTGCATCTGTGCCGCTGCCGGGGAGGACCGTTCGCGACCACTTGGGTCGAAACCGATGGCCCAGATTGGACGCCACCTTACGAGCCGATTTGCGACGACGCCACGCGCCAACTTATTGCACGGGCGGGGCCCATGGACGTCGAACCAAATTATTGAATTCGCCAATGAATTGAGTCTTTTGTGGGGCCGCGACGCCTCTTCCGATTCCGGCGTAGGCGTGGCAATGTCGCGTGGATGGGCCGCGAGGCCGAAACTTTCGAAATGGAATTTCCACGAATGACCGGAATGTTGCGGACTGTCGCCTGCGCTGCATTTGCCTTGATCATCGCCGGCGAAGACGGCTTCGCGCAGGACCGTAGCGCGGCTTTGCAATCGCCGCTGGTCCGGCGCACGACGCTGGTGGTCGAGGACTTGGACAAGTCGATCGATTTCTTTCAGCGCCTTGGCCTGACGAAATGGTACGACGCGTCGTCGAAGGCTTCGGATGCGGACGGCGTGATCGGCGCCGCCGATCTGCCGTTAACGTCGGACCCGCAGCGCGGACAGATCGTCATCATGCGCGGCAACGACGACAAAATCGGAATGATCGGCCTGTTGGCCTACGAACAGCCGCCGTTGGCCAGCGCCCGCAGCAACTTGGTGGGGATCGGCACCAGCGACATCATTTTGATGATTCAAGTTCCCGATATCCAAAGCGTCTACACGCGGCTCCAGCAGATCGGGGTGAGATTTCACCGCACACCCACCCGCTATACCGTCAATAATCTTGACGGCACCAGCGACACCGGCATGCGCATGTTCGCCTACGATCCCGACGGGCACTTGGTCGAGATCGTGCAACCCGATCAGCAATAAATTCCGAAATCATCCCGCGACGCTTCGCGTTACTCTGTGGCCAGGACGCGTCGCGTCACTTGCTAGTCACATCGCTTCGCGTCATTCACCGGCCACAGCGCCTTCGCGCCGGGGATCCGCGCCACCCAAGAGTTTGTCCTTGGTAATACGGATCGCATGAATTCCTGAAGGGAACTCGCCGATGCGCGCTTGGTGGCCCAATGCCTCAAGCTCGTCTTTGATGGACGCGAGGTCGGGTTCGATCATCACGCCACGGCCGAAGCCGATCACGTGCGGCGCCGAGATCGCATCCTGCGGCGTCATGTTCCAGTCGATCATCGCCACCAGCGTGTCGACGACGAACCCGACGATGGCAGGACCGCCGGGCGATCCGACGACGATCTCGAGCTTGCCGTCGCGGTCGAAAACCAGCGTCGGCGCCATTGAACTGCGTGGCCGCTTGTTGGGACCGACGGCATTTGCAACCACGTTGCCCTTCGCGATGTCGCTATAGGAAAAATCGGTCAGGGTATTGTTGAGCATGAAACCGCGCACCATCAGGTGCGAACCGAACGACGCTTCGATCGAGGTCGTCATCGCCACGGCGTTGCCTTCGGCGTCGACGATCGAGAAATGGCTAGTGGAGGGGCGCTCGGGACTCTCGGCCGTGCGCCAATTACTGCCGGTGGTCACGGGCAGTTTGCCCGGCGGCGCGTTTTTCATGCGCGCGTTGAGATCGATCATGTGCCCGCGCCGCTCGAGATATTCCGGCGACAACAACGCCGCGGTTGGAACCGGCAGCACATCGGGATCGGCGATATAAACGGCGCGGTCTGCAAACACCAAACGGCCCGCTTCGATCAGCGCGTGGTACGCCTTGGCCGACGCCGGGCCAAGCGCGGCGAGATCGAATTGCTCGAGCAGTTTTAGCGTTTGCAGCACGCCGATGCCGCCGGACGTCGGCGGACCCATGCCGCAAACCTTGCGGTCGCGGTAGCTGGCGCAAATCGGCGGACGCTCGACGGCACGGTATGCGGCAAGATCCGCGAGCGTCATGTCGCCGGGCTTGACCCGGGCACCGGTGACGGCGGCGACGATATCTTGGGCGATGCGGCCCGAATGAAACACGCCGGCGCCGCCGCTCGCGATCTCGCGCAACGTTGCGGCGAACATCGGGTTTTTGATGATCGTCCCAACCGGCTTCGGCGAGCCGTCCGGCTGATAGAAGAACGATGCCGCCGGTTCGATTTCGTTCAATGACCGGTCGAAATCGAGCAAATCGTGAAGGCGCGGCGACAGCGGGAATCCGTTTTCGGCCAGGGCGATGGCGGGAGCGAACAGGTCCGCCCACGGCAACTTTCCATGTTCTCGATGGGCGAGTTCCAACGCGCGCAGCACGCCGGGCACACCGACCGAGCGGCCGCCGATCACCGCGTCTGTCCGGCCCATCGCCGAACCATCCGCGGCGATGAAGCGGCGCGAATCGGCCGCGGACGGCGCAACCTCGCGCCCATCGTAGGTCGCGATTTTTTGATCTGCGTGATCCCAGTGAACAATAAAAGTCCCGCCGCCGATGCCGGAGGATTGCGGCTCGACGATGTTGAGAACGAGCTGAACGGTGATGGCGGCGTCGATCGCGCTGCCGCCGGCCTTGAGAATCTCGGCACCCGCTTCCGCCGCCAGCGGGTTGGCCGCAACCACCATGAAAGATTTTGCGGTGCCGCCGGGCTGCAGATATCGCCCGGTCGCCGCCTCGGGAGAAACGAAATCCTGCGCGGCGAGCGGGTTGCTCCACACCGGCATCAAGAATGCGAATGCCCAGAACGCCGGCGCCAAATACGCTATCGCCTTCACGCGCACGACGAGGCCACTCCACTTTACCATGAACACCACACCACATTCCGAACCCCGGTTGAATCCGAGGATACGATGACGATTGTACGTCTCATCATAGTTGCTGGTTGCACGGCACGCAAAATTCCCATGGCCGCCGACCGCAAATACTACGCCATGGCATGAAACTGTTTGAGGGCACTCCGGGCGATCTTGATGATCGCGGCCTCGGCCGCCTTGATACGGTGGGTCAAACCGACGAAGCACACGACCGCAGACCGGCCGCCGGTACGCGGTTTCAGCACGAATGCAATTCCACTGATACCGGCGACATGGGTTTCATGGGCGATGGTGTATCCCTGCGACCTGGAGCGCCGAACGGCTTGCATGAGTTGCGCGAGATCGACCTTAGATTGGCTGCCCTTCGACCGGCGATTGTGGCGCTCGACAAGCTTGGCGATTTCCTTATCAGGCCGGTCGCTGAGCGCCATGATCCCAACGGCCGTGGAAAACAACGGTACGGTTTCGCCGGCTTTCATGGCGATGCTGAAGTTCTCGCCGACTAGATTGTGAACCAGTTGCATTTCGAGGTCGTTTTGCAGGCACAACGAAACCGTCTCACCGGTTTTGGTCCGCAAGTCTTCCAGCAATGCCATCAACCGGCCCTCGCCGAACAGCTCGTTCTCGATCCAGCGCGCCAACATCGAGACCCGCACCGTCGGGAAATAGAGGCGGTTGGTACGGCTGAACGCCATGTACCCGAGCTTGACCATGCTCTTGAGCAACGCGAGCGTGCTTGAGGCAGGGTAACCGAGGTTTCGTCCGACTTCGGTTGCGGTCAGCGGCTTGCGCACGGAATCGAATAATTCGAGCACCTCGAAAACGCGCCCGACCGATTTAACGACAGCGTTATCCATAGCGCGATGCCATCTCGCTCCCCATTGCGCGCCGGCGGACCACCGTTAAAACTCGTCATCCGGCCGGCAGCGCGATTCCCATCAATATTCATAGATATGTTGTTGGAATTCGCATAGGTAATGAGCGTGCGAGTCTCGCCAGCCGAACGCCGCATGACTCGCGCACCAATCTGGCGCACCGAATGCGCTGTCATGAGGCGAGCATCGCAAAGCCATTGTCGCTTCGGCGTGGCCGTCGTCTCGACACGGCTGACGGCAATGATATCAGTGCCGGCTTGCTCACCGATACCAAGGTGCGCGAAGCTTATTTATGCGGCGCGAAAAAATAACCAGACCGGGTTTGGCGAAATCACCATGACGAAATCTGTGAAACAGGTCACGGCCGGCTTGGTCGATCTGCTCGGATCCGCGCGGGTGATTTCCGATCCACCGGCGTTGGCCTATTACGGCACCGATATTTCGGGTGAAGGTACGCACCGTCCGGTGCTCGCCATCAAACCGGACACTGTCGATCACTTGTGCCGTGCGGTGGCGCTGGTGACCGGCGCGGGCGTCGCGGTCATCCCGCGCGGCGGCGGATATTCGTATACGCAAGGCTATGTTCCGGCCGTCGCCAATGCCGCGGTGATCGACGTGAGCGATCTCAACCGCATCGTCGAGATCAACGAAGCCGACCGTTACGTCACGGTGGAGGCGGGCTGCACCTGGAGCGCGTTGTTCGAGGCGCTCAAAGCCAAAAAATTGCGGACACCGTTTTTTGGAACGCTGTCGGGTTCGGCGTCCACCGTCGGCGGAGCCGCCAGCAATAACGCCCAGTTCTTCGGCTCGGGCGCCTACGGCACCATGAGCGATGTGGTGCAAAGCCTCGATGTCGTGGTTGCCGACGGCCGCCTGGTCGAGACCGGCTCGGCGGCCGCCGAAGGCCGCACACCGTTCTTTCGCCACTTCGGGCCCGATTTTACGGGACTGTTCCTGGGTGACGGCGGCGCCTTCGGCATCAAGGCACGCGTGACTTTACCGTTGATCGCACTGCCGGCGGCGGAGGGATACGTCTCGTTCGCGTTCGAGCGATTTGAGGACATTGCCGAGGCCCATGTGGCGCTGGCGCGCGAAGACGTCGCCGCCGAACAGTGGGGTATCGACCCCGAAGGCAACGAGAGTTTGGCCAAGCGCGGATTCACGTTCCTGGAAGGACTGGCGATGGTACGCGACGTCGCCGAAGCGTCCAAACCGGCCGGCGGTGCGCTCAAAAGTGTCGCCAAGATGCTGGTCGACGGCCATCGCGCGGTGTTGCGCACCGGCTGGTCGCTGCACGCCGTGGTCGAAGCCGCAAGCGAACGCGAGGTCGAAACCAAGCTCGGCAAGATCCGCCGCGTGTTGATGCCGATGGCGCTCAAGGAGCTTCCCAACACAATTCCCCAAGTCACCCGCGCCAAGCCGTTCCGCGCCATCAAACAATTGCTGGGCCCGGACGGTCGAAACTGGCTGCCGGTGCACGGCCTGTTTCCGTTGTCGCGCGCCGCCGAGGTTGCCGCCGTCACCGACGAATATTTTGTCCGCCATCGCGAGATCATCACGCGCCACGGTATTTCGGTGTCCTACTTGACTGGGACTGTCGGCAACGCGTTCACGCTTGAGCCGATGTTTTTTTGGAAAGATCGCCTGCACGCGTTCCACCTGAAGCATGCGACGTCCGAACAGGTTCAAGCGTTTGCCGGCACGCCGCCCAACCCCGCCGCGCGCGAGGCGGTCATGACCTTGAGGAACGATCTTGCGCTGTTGTGGGGCGCCTATGGCGCGATTCACATGCAGGTCGGAAAATTCTACCCTTACGTGGGCACGCTTTCTTCGGCATCCGCGGCGCTTGCAACGTCGATCAAGACCGCGCTCGATCCGAACAATCTCATGAATCCGGGCGCGCTTGGGCTCGGACTGCCGAAAGGCCGCAAGGTCAGCGAGTTCACCGAATTCCCGCAGGACCTGCTAGCAGGCGAGTGATATCCGCAAATCACGCGGCGGACGCGTTACTGAACGCATTTTACTTTTGGGATAGGCGATGGATTACGAATTCGGCGACAGGTTGATGGCGATCGGCGGGCAGATGGTGCCTGCTTCGAGTGGTGAATGGATCGTCTCGCTTAACCCCGCCACCGAAGAACCGATCGGCCGCGCGCCGGCCGGAACCGCGGACGACGTGCACCGCGCCGTTGCCGCCGCCGAGAAAGCACAACCCGAGTGGGCAGCAAAATCCATCTGGGAACGCGGCGCGCTGTTGCGCAAAGTCGCCGCCGAAATCCGCGCGCGCGCCGACGAGGTGCGCAAGATCGAAGCGGCCGATTCCGGCAATACCATCGCCAACCTGAACGGCGACATGCACAAGGCGTCGAATCACTTTGAGTATTTCGCGGGCCTTGCCACCGAGATGAAGGGCGAAACGGTGCCCGCCACGCCACGCGGCCTGCACATGACGGTGCGCGAACCCTACGGCGTGGTCGGACGCATCGTGCCGTTCAATCATCCGTTCATGTTCGCTGCCGCCAACATCGCCGCGCCCTTGGTGGCGGGAAATGCGGTTATTCTCAAATCGCCCGAGACCAGCCCCCTCACCGCCAGCATCGTCGGCGAAGTGTGCAACAAGGTGCTGCCGCCGGGCGTGGTCAATATTGTTTCCGGATACGGCATCCCGGTCGGCGACGCCATTGCACGCCATCCCAAAGTGCGGCGCATCGGGTTCACCGGCTCGATCCGCACCGGGCTTGCGATCCAGCGCGCCGCCGCCGAGACCGGGGTCAAACATGTGTCGCTCGAACTGGGCGGCAAGAACCCGCTGATCATTTGCGAGGACGCCGATTTGGAAATGGCAGTCACCGGCGCGGTCGCCGGCATGAACTTCGCCTGGGCCGGGCAGAGCTGCGGCTCCACCAGCCGCATTCTGGTTCATGAGTCGCTTTATGACCGCGCGGTCGAAATGGCCAAGGCCAAGCTGGAAGCGATCAGGGTCGGCGACCCGCTTGATCCCGCCGCACAGATGGGCCCGGTCAATTCCGCCGCGCACTATCAGCGTGTCATGGGCCATATCGCCACCGGCCGCGTGGACGGCGCAAAACTTGTCACGGGCGGCGACCGGCCCAAGGGTGAAATCTTCAAGCGCGGCTATTGGGTCGCGCCCACATTGTTCGCGAACGTGACCATGGATCACCGCATAGGCCGCGAAGAAGTCTTCGGACCTGTCATGAGTTTCTTCAAATGGAACGATTTCGATGCCGCCGTCGAGATTGCCAACGCCACCGAGTACGGCCTCACCGCCAGCATTTATACCCGGGACATCGGACGCGCGCTCGGCGCGGCAAAACGGTTCCAATCGGGCGTGGTGGCGGTTAATCACACCACTATGCATTTCATCGGCCTGCCGTTCGGCGGATATAAGAATTCAGGCGTCGGCGGCGAGGAATGCCTCGACGAACTGTTAAGCTATACCCAGACGAAATCCATTCATATCGCACTGTAGAAAATCATGGCCGAGCAAGACCGCATCATCATCGTCGGCGCCGGGCCGGTCGGCTGCATCACCGCACTGGCGTTGGTGCAAAAAGGTGTCCCCGTTCTGCAATTGGAGGCCTTGGCCGAAACGCCGACCGCGCACCGCGCGGCCACCACTCACGCCTCGACACTCGACTTGTTGGACGGCGTCGGGATGTCCGCGCCGGTGATCGAACAGAGCGTGATTGCGCGCCATTTCCAGTATCGCTACCGGGAAACCAACGAAGTCTTCGCCGAATTCGACTTCGCGCGCCTGGAAGGCGAGACCAACCATCCTTACGCAGTCCAGCTTGAGCAGCATAAAACCGTGGCAATCGCGCTCGAAATGCTGAGCGCCCATCCGCATTACACGCTGCACCGCCTGCATGAAGCGGTGGGCATCGAGCAAACCGTCGATCATGTGAAGTTGACAACGCAGACGCCCGACGGCAGCCAACACGATTGGCACGGGCGGTACGTGATCGCCTGCGACGGCGGTCGCAGTTTCGTGCGCAAATCGCAAGGCATCGACTTCCCGGGCTTCACCTGGGAAGAACGCTTTATGATCGTCGCCACGCTGTTCGATTTCGAGAAGGCCGACAATTACCGTTACCGCAATTACATCGCCGACCCCGACCGCTGGTGCTCGGTGTTCAAGATTCCCGGCCCCGACGGCAAGGGCATGTGGCGCAACCTGTTTCCGGTGACCGAAAACGATCCCGAAGACGTCGTCATGTCCGATAACTGGATCCGTGCCCGCTACGACGAATGCTTTCCCTATGCGCGCGACACCGAGATCGTGCATCGCAATCTCTACACCGTTCATCAGCGCGTCGCGGCCAGCTTTCGCAAGGGCCGCGTCATGCTGGCCGGCGATTCGGCGCACATCAATAATCCGCTGGGCGGCATGGGCATGAACTCAGGGATCGCCGATGGCCTGAATTTGGCGGAGAAGATGGTGGCCGTGTGGCGCGGCGAAGCGGGCGAAGAATTGTTCGACCGCTACGACCGGCAGCGCCGCCCGCTGGCGCAGAAATACGTTCAGGCGCAGTCGATCCAGAACAAAGAAACGCTTCAGGCCAAGGATGCCGCCAAAGCCACCGTGCGGTTCGAGGAGCTGCGCAAAACCGCCGAGGACCCCAAACGCCACAAAGCGTTCTTGATGAATTCCTCGTTGATCAACATGGTGCGCGAGGCGGCGGCGATCGACTGACCGCCGCCGCCGGAAGCCGAAGTCTTACGCTACGGCTTTTCGGTAAAGGTGCCAGGTCGCGTGTGCCAGCACCGGAATCACCACCGCGTGCCCGACAAAAAGCGGTAGCGCGCCGACGAACAACGATGCCGCAACCACCAAACCCCAAGCCGCCATCGGCACCGGATTTTTGGCGACGACCCGCACCGAGGTATGTACGGCACGCGCCACGCTGCAATTACGGTCGAGCAGCATGGGGAACGACACCACGCTGATCGACATGGCCGCGAGGGCAAACCCAAGCCCGACCAGATTTCCGAAAATGATCAGCGACCATCCGGCGCTTGTCGTGAATAACAGCTCACCGACCTCGACAATGGTCTGCGGTTCGTAGCGGCCGATGGTCCAGACAAAGATCAGCATCGCCGCCATCAACCAGGCAAAGAACAGCGCCACCAGGACCACACCCAGAAACATGACGTTGGGCAGCGCGGGGGAATGCCAGAAGTCGAACGCATTGCGCCAGCTGAGGTCGAGGCCGCGTTCGCGCCGGTGACTAAACTCGTAAAGGCCGATGGCGATGAACGGTCCGATCAGCACGAGACCGGTGGCGACCGGGAAGATCAGCGGCAACAACGCCTTGTTGCCCGCAAACAGAAACGCGCAGAACGCGAGGAAAGGATATAGCGGAACCAGGATGAAGAGGTGTGTCGGTTTGGCGCTGAAATCTTCGATGCCTTTGTTGACGGCATCCTTGATGTCTTGCAACGAAATGACGCGGACGTCGGGCTTGCTGGTATCTACCACAGCGGCGGGGGGCCCGCCGGCCACACCTGACTGAAACGTATCTGTGATTGCCATACGTGGTCTCCTCCTCTGGGCGGCGTGAAAACGGCCGCGGCGTTGAAGGTCACAGTGACCAAAAAATAAAAAACCTAACCGGGTGCGCAACACTCCAAATACAAAAACCGCGGGAAGTGTACTCCCGCGGCCAGGGGGAGTCTATTTCGAGACACGAGCCGCGCGGAACACGCGGCAGAATAACGCAAATACGGGTTCAGGCCGTGGCTTTGGCCGGGCCGTCTTCCGGCTTGAGCATCAAACGCGACACGCGCCCGCCGTTCTTGACGTGGGTTTCGAGAATTTCGTCGATGTCGGCTTCGTTTTCGAAATGATACCAAACGCCGTCGGGGTAGATAACGAGGTTCGGGCCCAACTCGCAGCGGTCGAGACAGCCCGACGCGTTGATGCGAACGCCCTTGAGGTCCATCTCTTTGGCCTTGTTCTTCATATAGTCCCGCAGTTCGACCGCGTTCTTGCGCGCGCAGCTGCCGCGCGGATGGTTGGGCGGGCGCACGTTCGTACAAGCGAACACATGACAGGAGAAAAAAAGCGCGGGATCGCCGGCGGCCATGATGATGTCCTGATGCTGAGTTGACGCGCGGTGTTATATCGCGGCGGCGATTTTTTGCCAGTGGTGGCACGCGACCGCGTGTTTGTCATCGACATTGGCCAGCGCCGGCACCTCGGCCGCGCATTTTTGATCGGCATGGGCGCAACGGGTGCGGAACACGCAGCCCGAAACCTCGCCCACCAGCGAAGGCACGATGCCCGGGATCGTGCCCAGGGGCGCGCCGCGCTCCGTCTTGCCCGGCTGCGGGATGCAGCGCAGCAGGCCGCGCGTATAGGGATGCATCGGCGCGCCGAACACATCCGCCGCCAGCCCGGTTTCCACCAGCTCGCCGGCATACATCACCGCCACCTTGTCGGCCACGCGCGCCACCACGCCCAGATCGTGGGTG
>JAGREB010000092.1 GCA_020446775.1 Paracoccaceae bacterium | reverse complement strand
TGGACGTTGAGCCCGGCACCGACCAGGATCCAATCGTCATTTCCGGTACCGCCGGTCGCCGTCCGCGTCTGGCCGACGAGACTGGTTGCCGACACCGTGTGAGAAAGTTTGTCGAGTTCCTTCTCGTAAGACACGCGCAAGTGCGGCGTGATGGCCGTTCCACCGCTCGCGTATTTTCCCGCGACCTGCAAACCGATGGCGCCGATCGCACCGGTATTCTTCTGCGAATCGACGTCGAGGTTGAACATCGCCGCGCCGGTTTCGGTGTAGGCGTCGATATCGGCGGCGATGTAACGCACGCCGACGAACGGCCCGGCCGCGAGGTTGCTGGACGCCACCAGGTTGGCGCCGGCGTCGAGCGCGACGTAGTAACTGTTGCCGTTGGTCTTGCCTTCGGCCAAAGCGCGCTGCGTAAAGCCGGTGGCGCGATCAATGTCATACTTTTCCCAACTGCCGGCACCCGACAGATCGACCCAGATGCCGCCCTGGCGATAACCGATATAGGTCGCGAACCCATAGCTGTCGGCGTCGACTTTGCCACGGCCCGCATCCATGTCGGCATCGGCGGTGATGTAGCTGACCTGCGCACCGACCACGAACGAGTCGTTGAGCACGTAGTCGTAGCCGAAGGTGAATCCGGTCATATCGTATTCGAACCCGACCACGCCCGGTCCGGCATCGCGATCGCCGGTTCCGTATTTGATCGCGCCATAAACGCCGCTGGGCAGCGTCGAGCGTTCGCGATCGTTGGTCAGACGCAAGACATTGAGCCGGTCGTTCACGTTTTGGCGGACGTTGTCGAGAATCTGCGGCGCGAGGAACGACGTGACCGCGGCGACTTTCGAACCGTTGATATCCTGGTCGATGGTGGCGGCGGCGAAATTGGCCAACACCGCATGTGCTGTTGCCGATGGATGGATCGGATCCCAAAACAGCGCACCATCCGCGGCCGCGGCCGTGGCGCACGCACCGGTCGGACCGGTGGTCGACAAACATGGGATCGAAGTATTGGCGATGCCATAAAGGCTGGGGTTGGTCAGCACGTCGCTAAACAGGCCGAACGTGTCCATCACCGTGATACGCGCGCCGGTCGACGCCTCCATCGAACTCATTTGAGTGGCGAGCGCGTTGTTATAAATCTGCGTGACCGCACCAAGGTTGAAGCCTTGGCCGGTTGCCGCGCCGCCCGGCGTCTTGCCGAGATCGGGAAGGTTCGGCACCAGGAAATTGCGCCCACCGCGCGCGGCTGACGTGCCAACCGCCGTGGCGATGTTCGTGACCATCGATCCGACCAACGTGGTCGGCGGCGTGGTCGCCAATTTGTTGAGCACGTCGTTCGCGCCGGCCCACACGACCACAAGCGAACTGGCTGTGACCGGTGTCGCCGCCGCCAGGGTATTGACCTGGGTCGCGACGCCGACAGGCCCGCCGGTACCGCTTTCGGCACCGCCGACCGCGAAGTTGGTGGCGAAATTGTAGTCGAAGCCGAGTTTGGCCGGCAGCAGCTCGACCCACACCGGACCGTTGGAAAAACGCCCATTGAAATAAGGCGGACTCGCCGGTTGGGTGCCCGCCGTAATCGCAAACAACCGCCCGCCGTCGGAGAGCGAGTCCCCGAAAACGATCATGTTGTCGAGGTGGGCCGCTTGGGCCGCGCCGACGGTAAGGCAGACAACCGCTGCAGACACGCCTGCAAGGAGACGCCGCTGAATCATGACACCCTCTTCGATTGCAGGACGCCCCAAAGTTGAGCCCCCTGCTTTCCCTTGATTTAACGCGAGTCGTATCTCTGGCTGCAGCTTAGGGGGAAAAATGCCTTTGTATCAATAGCTTTAGCGCACTTTTCCACCGCTTTGAAAACGCCCGCGGGGCTTGTCAGCCGCACGTCACCCGGCGTTTACTGGCGTAATCGGAGTTGGACCGTCAAACAGGGGGCGAATATGGGTTTTCAGCGGCTTTTACGGCGCATGTGGTGGTATGGGGCGGCCTTGGCGCTGACGGGCGGATTGGCTGGGCCGGCATCGGCGCGGACGCTGGATTTAGCCAATCCCGACGATGCGATTCAGGCCTACCGCAAGATCATTTGCGGTTCGACAACCGAGGGCGCGGTGCGATTCGGCACCTGGTGGGGCCGCGCCTACGGCCGGGTGCCGTGGGAAAAAGACCGCCACCTGTTCAATGTCGTCGGCACCAACGTACGTCAGTGTAAGACGTTCAAGGACGACGCGCGCGGCGCCGGGTTTCGCTCGGTCAGCCGCGAGGTGATGTTCTACCTCGACCCCATGACCAATGAAGTGCTGGCCGAATGGGACAACCCCTATAACGGACAAAAGGTCACCGTCGTTCACGTGGCCAACGATCCGGTCAACATGCGCGAGCCGGTTTATGCCCGCGACAAGAACGGTAAAGGCATCACGGTCCAACTGGAAAATGCCGGCGACGGCCTGTTGGTCAGCCGCTCGGAAGTTCCGCTCTACTACGAAAACCCTTTGTTGGGGCCTTATCAAAAAGAAATGGGTGGCATCTATCAGGCGATGGAAATCTTCACCCGGTTCTATCCGTCATCGCTGCTCGATTCCCGGGTCGCCTCGCCCAAGGGTTCGCATCTGGCATGGAACCGAGTTTCGCAATGGCTGCCATGGATGATGATGGAAGGCCGCCCGGGACAGATGATCTTCGTCACCGCCGGAAAATCGGTGAAAGGTTTCGATGATCTCGATCCGATCCTGAAAGACCAGATCAACCGCAACTTCCCGATTTACAAAGAACCGCCGCCGACCGACGACAGCCGGCCCAATGAAACCAGCTGGACCTACTTCAAGAAATTCAAGGAAGGCAAGGTCACGCAGTCGGTCAAATAGAGTCAGGCCGCGGTTTCGGTGCGCGCGGCTTCCCAGGCCAACATGGCGCGGCGGCGCTCGGCGCACCAACGGTAACCTTCGAACGCGCCGGTGCCGCGCAGCACGCGATGGCACGGGACAAGGTAGGCGACGGCGTTTGCCGCCAGCGCGGTGCCGACGGCGCGCGCGGCCGTTGGCTGGCCGATGGCGCGCGCGACGTCGCCGTAACTGACGATGGCGCCCGCGGGAACACGCAGCAGCGCCGACCACACCTGGATTTGAAAGTTCGTGCCTTTGAGCAAAAGGCGCGGCCGCTCACCGGTGCCCGCCGGCGCGAACATGGCGCGCGCGATATCCGCCGTACCGGCCTGATCCTCGACAAGGGTCGAGCGCGACCAACAGGTCCGCGCCTGTTCGAGCGTCGCCTCGGGGCCAAGCACGTCGATGAAGTTGACACCGCAGACACCGCGATCCGTAACCAGAATTTGCGCCGCGCCGAAGGGCGTGTCGTGAACCCCATATCGAATGGTCTTGCAGCAGCCTCGGGCCTTGTACTCACCGGGCGTCATGGCCTCGTAGGTGACGAACAAATCGTGCAGGCGCGACGGACCCGACAAGCCGACCTCATAGGTGGCATCGAGCACCGAAGCCGACTCGCGCAACATCCGCTTTGCATGTTCGAGCGTGAGATAGCCCATGAATTGCTTCGGGCTGACGCCGGACCAGCGCTTGAACATGCGTTGCAAATGAAACGGGCTAAGGCCGACGTGGTCGGCGACCTGTTCAAGGCTGGGCTGCGCGGGACGTGCAGCGACAATGAAATCGATCGCCTTGGCGATCCGCTCGTAATCGCGCGAACTTTGGGTCGAGCCTTCCAACGGGGTGGCCGGTGAAATCGTGGTCATGAACGTCATTGCTGCACCTGTTGCGGACAAGGCGCAACTGGTGCCATGGCTACCCCGCCGCCGCCGACCCGATTCTTGCTGTTTTAGGGCCCCGGCTGGCTTTTTTTGATGTCTGCACGGATTTCGCGCCGCGGCGTTGGCTGGGCGGGAACGGGTGCACTATGGTGGTGCCGGGAATCGAGGCGGCCATGCTCATCATCCGCGCGGGGGAAACCGACGACGCGCCTGGAATCGCCAGGGTACACGTCGAATCCTGGCAAGCGGCGTACCGCGGCATTGTGCCGCAGGCGTATCTCGACTCGCTCACCGTGCAGAACCAAGCCCTGATGTGGGCGCGCCTGCTCGACCGCCGGCGCGGGCTGACCGTTTTGGTCAGCGAGGCCGACGACGGCCGGATCGTCGGCTTCACCGCCGGCGGCGAAGTCCGTCACCGCGATCCGCGTTTTCAGGCGGAGATCTCGTCGCTCTACGTCATGCCGCACATACAACGCCAAGGGCACGGCACACGGCTGTTCATGGCGTTGTCGAACCGTCTAGCGGCGCAGCAGTTAAAAGGTTTGTTCGTGTGGGTGCTGGCCGAGAACCAGCCGGGCCGCGCGTTTTATGAAAAGTGCGGCGGCGAGCCCGCCGGCGAAGTGACGCGCGAATTCGCCGGCACGCCGTTACGTGAAATCGGCTACGGATGGCGCGAGACGCCGAAGTACGGATAGCCAATCCGAACCGGCATGCGGACCGCACGGCCGCAGCGGAATCAAGACGGCGGCAATTCGGTGATGTTGGGGATGGCGTTTTCGCGGCGATCGTGTTCGCGATAGTCGGTCGCGATTTGATTGAGTTCCTGCACGACCTTATCCAGCGTTTTCAATTTCGCGTCGATCGCGGCCTTGTAGGTCTGGTCGACATTGTTTTGTACGAACTTGCCCAGCATCTCGCTCTGGCGCTGCAAGGCATTTACCGAATCGAGCAGGCTGCGCGACTTCGGCGTATAGGAATCGTGCACGCTGCGCAAATTGTTCATCAGCATCTGCACCAAGGCTTTCACGAACGGATCGGCCTTGCGCATCTTGTCGCTCATCATCTCGACCGAGATCATCATGAGCGTCGACTCTTCGAGCGTGAACGCCGACGCCATGCGCGGGCTGCCGTCGATCACCGCCATCTCGCCGAACAACTCGCCGCGTCGAACGGTCGCCAGCGGTAATTTGCGGCCTTCGATTTCGCGGTAAATTCCGACTGCGCCCGAATTGACGATATAGGCGGCGTCGCCCTTGTCGCCCTGGCGAAAGAGAATCTTGCCCTTGGGCACGGTGACGACCTCGATTGAGGCTTCATCGAGCGGGGTCAACGTCATGGTCGGCGACCTCGGCAAGGGACGGGGCAAGGGACGGGGCAAGGGATAGCGCAAAAGTTCGCCAATTTTCGCGGATTCTTGAGCAGAGTCAAAGGTTTCCCCTTTGTCCAGCAGGTGCCGTCACGCTAACGTGGCGGCGGGTGGGAACAAAAAGCCGCCCGCAGGAGGGAAGCGTGCTGGCAGGCCTTGTCCGCACCATCGACCATATCAACGAATGGACCGGGCGAATCGCTGCCTGGGCAACGCTGGGCTGCGTACTGACGTGTTTTGCCGTAGTCGTCTTGCGCTACGGTTTCGCGATCGGACACCCCTGGTTGCAAGAACTTTACGTTTGGCAACATGCGGTCGTGTTCATGGTTGGCGCCGGCTACACGCTGCTGCACCGGGGTCATGTCAACGTCGACATCCTGTACGGGCAGATGAGCCCGCGCCGGAAAGCCTGGTGCGACATCTTCGGCACGATCTTCTTTTTGGTTCCCTGGCTGGCGGTGCTGACGGTGACCGCGACACCGTTCATCACCGAATCCTGGCGCATCCGTGAAATCTCGGCCAACCCCGACGGCATGCCGGCGGTGTATCTGCTCAAGAGCGTGATCTGGGTCTTTGTCACCCTGGTCGGTTTGCAGGCCTTGGCCCACTTGATCCGTTGCGCCTTGCTGCTGGCGGGGAACCCCCTCACCGACCACGACGAAGACCCGGTCACCGATGAACGCATCTGAATCAATGCACGCGCCAAGGAAGACCCGCCGATGACTTCGGTCGCGACCGGTGAAATTCTGGCCGTGGCGATGTTCGTCGTCACCATCTTTGCGGTGATGATCGGTTTCCCGGTCGCGTTCACGCTGGCAGGGATCAGTTTGATGTTCGCCGGCGCCGGAATCGTCGCGGGCGTTTTCGATCCGTCGTTCCTGTCGGCCATGGCGGGCCGCTACTTCGGCACCATGACCAACGAGACCTTGGTCGCGGTGCCGTTGTTCGTCTTCATGGGCGTGATGCTCGAGCGTTCGAAGATCGCCGAAGCGTTGCTGACCACGATGGGCGAGCTATTCGGCGCTTTGCGCGGCGGCCTTGGATATTCGGTGGTCATCGTCGGCGCGCTGCTGGCGGCATCGACCGGCATTGTCGGCGCGAC
>JAGREB010000091.1 GCA_020446775.1 Paracoccaceae bacterium | reverse complement strand
CTTCGCGAGCGCTGCCATGGGGAACGCATTTCTCGGAATGATTTTGGCGATCGTCGTTTTGATTTCGGCTGGGGGTAGCTTCTATTTGACGCGCGGTGCCAGATTCAGCGAACGGCACGAGCCGACGCACCACACCGTGGCCGAACAAATCGGCTTGATCGCGGAAAACCGTCCTTTCCTGATTCTGATTTGCTGCAAACTGCTCGGTTTGCTCGCCCTGTCATTTCAATCCGTATTTCCATTCTTTTTCACCAAGGTCGCAGGGTTGAAGTTTGCGGATATCAGCGTTTATTTCGGAATTTATTCCGCCATGATGTTCATCGTTTCGCCGGGGTGGAAATGGATCGGCAAGAAAATCGGGAAGCGCAATGCGTTCATGCTCGCGCTCACCAGTTCGGCAGCCGTGATGGCGACGTGGTATTTCGCCAAAGCTGGCGATCCCTATTGGTTCATGGTCCTGCGTGCCGTGGCTTATGGCACGACGGCCTGCGGCACGCTGATGATGGGACAGGCGCTTTTGCCCGACACGATGGAATATGACCGCCGCCGCACCGGATTGCGACGCGAGGGGATCTTCGCCGGTCTTTATACAACGGTGGAAAAATTGGCCGGGGCGTTCGGCGCCGGGATCGCCGGTGTGTTCTTCGGCGCGATGGGTTACGTCGCCTCGCGGCCTGGCGAAAATGTCGAGCAGCCGGAAAGCGCCATTTTCGCGATTACCATCGCGATGGCCATTTTCCCCGTGGCGATCAACCTCACCAGTGCGGGTTTGATGTTGTTTTACGACTTGAGCGAAGAAAAACTGAAGGCGACTGGACTGCGGTCTTCAACGCCAACGGCTTAGGGTTTTCCACAAGAGGCGGCGGAATATTCGAATTGCGCGCGGCCCAGCGCGCCGACATCCCAATCCCAGCAAACTTGTGATAGCGTCATGCACATGTCGCGGATGCAATACATATTGCGGCTTTCGCGTTTATTGGGCGTAGCGTTTCTGGCTCCGGCCACGGTGGCTCACGCGTCCTGCGAGCCGAAACTTGCACCGCCGGTCGTCGCGTTTTCAGCGCCGGTACCGGAGACGAACTATCACTACGATAAGAACGTGAACATGATTCAGCAGATGATGCAGGAACGTGGGCATATATTCGCAAAGCTGAACAATCAATGGACGTTGGGGGTGACGTTCGCGCAACCGATCTATCAGCTCGACGGTAAATTACAGACCGAGAAGGGGGAGGACGGTTATTGCACGCGGCTCGAATGGGTGCAGGTGACCTTTGGATATCAAGACATGCAAGTTTACATCGGCAGCGATTTCAAACCGGGGACATGTGCATTTCGTGTGGTCTACGACCACGAAAACGAACACGTAGCGATCAACACCTACACGCTGGAAGAATTCGCCGAACCGGTTCGGGCCAAGATGCAGGACTTGGCCAACGCGGAAACCTATGTACGTACCGCCGTGCCGCCGACGCTCGACGCGATGTTGTTGCCTTACAAGCGCGCGCTTGACCGTGCCGTCGCGGAGTTTCGCCAAGTCCAGGCTAGCCGCAATGGCGCCATCGATACGCCGGGAAATTACGCGCGCACCCAAGCGATGTGTACCGATTGGAACCAGAGCGGGACGTGGACGCAATCAGGCCCAGTGATCCAAGCCCCGGTGCGGCCGCAAAACTCCGGACTGCCCGCGGGGACGTTACCCGGCTTGCAGTCACCCGACGCCGTTTTACGCGCGCCGTCCGCGCCGACGCCTCGGCGGTAACTATAGGCACCAAGATGCGGATCGCGATGCACGCATATGCAGCTATTTGGGCGTTGGGCGTTTTCTTCTGCCACGCGGCGCTGGCCCAAAGCGGATGCGCGCCCTATTCACAAGGTGTCGGGGTTTCGTTTTCGATTCTCGATCCCGACCCGGTCTATTCCAATACGCTCAATGTGACCTCGCTACGCGATTTCCTACGAGCCCGCGGGCACGTGATATCCGGCCATCACCAACGGACACTGGGCGTGACGTCGTATCAGTCGCGCTTCGTCATCAGCGGCCGTACATTTTCGATTCCGACAGCGGGCGGATATTGCGTTTATTTCCGGCACATCGATGTGGAATACGGCTACCTGGATCACGATGTTTTCGTGGCCAGCGAATATCCCCCGGGGTCGTGCGAGTACAACGCCATTCTTGACCATGAAAACCAGCACGTCGCGATCAATCGCGTGGCCTTGCGCGAGGGCGCGCGGTTATTGAGGCAGGAATTGGAACAGGCCCTCGAACGGTTTGAGCCAAAATTCAGCAAGGACCCACAAACCGGAACGGATCGCGCAATCGCCGACTTACAACTCAGCGCGACGCCGACGTTGAATCGGATCGAGCGCGATCAGGCCGCCCGAAACGCGGTCCTCGATTCGACCAGCAATTACGAAGAGACGGGAAAATTGTGCGAGAATTGGGACCGCGGCAACGTCTGGCCGCGCGGCGCGCCGTAATAAGTTTAAATCGAAAAAGACGTTCCGCAGCCGCACGTCGATTTGGCGTTCGGGTTCGTGACCCGGAACGACGACGCCAGCAGGTCTTCGACAAAATCGATTTCGGCACCTTGGAGCAAATCCAGCGATGTCTCGTCGACAACAAGCTTGGTGCCGTGAAACTCGAAAACCTTGTCGTCGGCGGTTACATCGCCATCGAGGCTAAAACCATACGAAAAACCCGAGCAGCCGCCGCCCGAAATGACAAGGCGCAGCATCAAATCCGGGTTGCCTTCCGACGCCGCCAATTTCTGGACGCGGGATGCCGCACGGGCGGTCATGGAAACGGGTAGGGACGGGGACGTGTGATTCATGTCTGGAAATCCAATGCTCGCCCCCAATTTAGGGGCCGCGCCGCTTCTCTTCAAGCACCTGAAAACCTATCGAATCGGCGTTGCCGCTGCACCGGGCCACGCGTAATGTCCGGCCATGGACCAACGTTCCGCCCCTTCGGGAATAGCCGCTCTTCGTGACCGTTTGGCGCCGCTCGCCTGCGACCCCACGACGAGCCGTGGTCGCCTCCACGCGGAGAAAGAACCCGCCACCCGGACTGCATTTCAGCGTGACCGCGACCGCATCATCCATTGCGGTGCGTTCCGCCGCCTGCGCTACAAGACACAGGTTTTTGTCTACGACGACAACGACAGCTATCGCACCCGCCTCACACATAGCCTCGAAGTCGCTCAAATTGCGCGTTCGATCAGCCGGTTCTTAGGTCTGAATGAGGATTTGGCCGAGGCGCTGGCTTTGGCGCACGATCTCGGTCACACGTGCTTTGGGCATGCCGGCGAAGAGGCGCTGCAAGAGTGCATGGCCGATTACAACGGCTTCGATCACAACGCCCAATCGCTGCGCATCGTCACCAAACTGGAACACCGCTATATCGCATTCGACGGTCTCAACCTGACGTGGGAAGCGCTCGAGGGGCTCGTCAAACACAACGGCCCGTTGATCGGCCGGGAGAATTCAAAACCGTTGCCGTTGGCGATCGTCGAATACAGCAAAATTCAAGACCTTGATCTGGATACCTGGCCCAGCGCCGAAGCCCAAGTGGCGGCGATTTCCGACGATATTGCCTATAACGGCCACGACATCGATGACGGCCTGAGGGCCGGTTTGTTTTCCATCGACGACCTTGCCCAGGTGCCGTTCGTCGATCGGGCCTTCAAATCGGTCAGAGCCAATAATCGCGATGTCGAGCGCGAGCGCCTGATCCATGAATCGGTGCGTTCGATCATCGGCATGATGGTCGATGATGTGATTACCGAATCAGTGGCCCGTACCGAAAAGGCGAAACCTTCCTCGGCGAAAGACGTCCGCGCCTTGGGTGCGCAATTGGTCGGCTTTTCGCCGGAAATGGCCGCAAACGACAAAGCCTTGAAAGGATTTCTGTTCCCGAATATGTACCGCCACACCAAAGTCAACCGCATGACCAGCAAGGCGCGCCGTGTAGTGCGCGATTTGTTCGATTTGCTGTTGGCGGAACCTCACCTGCTGCCGAAGGAGTGGCAAAACGGCATCGACGGGCCGAAAACACTCAAATCAGCGCGCCGCGTCGCCGACTATATCGCCGGCATGACCGACCGCTTCGCCCTCGACGAACACACCCGCCTGTTCGACCCCGCCGTCAAACCGTAAGAGACGATGGATATTTTCAGCTTCTACCGCGAGAAAATCGCCGAGGCCGTGTCCGGCTTGATGGCGTCCGGGGCTTTGCCGGCGGGTCTCGACTTGACCAAGGTTGCGGTCGAGCCGCCGAAAGACCCTTCGCACGGCGATCTTGCCACCAGCGCCGCCATGGTGCTGGCCAAACCGGCCGGAAAGAACCCGCGCGAAATTGCCGGATTGCTGACGGAACCGATCAACGCGATATCGAACGTCGCCGAGATATCGGTGGCGGGCCCGGGCTTCATCAATATCCGTTTGAAACCAGATGTCTGGCGCCAAATTCTGCAAGCCGTTCTGAAAATCGGTACTGCCTACGGCGACGGGTCTTTGGGCGGCGGTAAACCGATCAACGTGGAATACGTCTCGGCGAACCCCACCGGACCTATGCACGTCGGCCACGCGAGAGGCGCGGTGGTCGGCGACGCCCTGGCGCGTCTTCTGGCCAAAGCCGGTTACGCGGTGACCAAGGAATACTACATCAACGATGCCGGCGGCCAGGTGAACTCGGCCGCCCGGGCCGTGCGCCTGCGTTACCTCCAAGTGCTCGGCAAGATGACCGAAGACGATTTCCAGGCCGCGCTCGCGCGTAAAGAAGTCGAATACGGCGGGACATATCTGATCCCGATCGCCGAAACCCTGGCACGACGTGACGGCGACAAGTGGGCCGACATTCAAAACGAAGACGAGTGGCTGCCTGCGATCAGGGCCTTCGTCGTCGAGCAGATGATGGGGTTAATCAAGGACGATCTCGCCGCGCTCGGTGTTCAGCATGACGTTTTTGTTTCGGAGAAAGCGCTGGTCGACGCCGGCCGCGTCTCCGGTGCGGTCGAATTCCTGACCAAGGCCGGATTGATGTACACCGGCGTTCTCGAGCCCCCGAAAGGCAAGACGCCCGACGACTGGGAACCGCGCCCGCAGCTGCTATTCAAAGCAACGGAATTCGGCGACGAGATCGACCGACCGCTGCAAAAATCGGACGGCAGCTGGACCTATTTCGCCGGTGACATCGCCTACCACAAGGACAAAGTCGACCGTGGTTTTAACAGCCTGATCAATGTTTGGGGCGCGGACCACGGCGGGTATGTCAAACGCGTCAAAGCCGCGCTCAAGGCGCTCACGGCGAACAAGGGCGAACTCGACGTCCTGCTGTGCCAAATGGTGCGGGTCCTCAACAACGGCGAGCCGGTCAAGATGTCCAAGCGGGCAGGGACGTTTGTGACTCTGCGCGATTTGGTTGACGAAGTTGGAAAGGATGTCGTGCGCTTCATCATGCTGACACGCAAGAACGACGCGCCGCTCGATTTCGACTACGCCAAAGTGACCGAGAAAACCCGCGATAACCCGGTGTTTTATGTGCAATACGCCCACGCGCGCGGCCGGTCGGTGTTCAGGCATGCCGCAGAAATGTTCCCGGGCGTCGACCTTTCGGACGCGGGATTGGCGACGGCTCAACTCGAACTTTTGACCGATCCCGACGAACTCGGCGTCATTCGGGCGATGGCGGCATGGCCGCGTGTCGTCGAAGGCGCGGCTGAAGCGCATGAGCCTCACCGGTTGGCGTTTTATCTCTACGACTTGGCGTCGCAATTTCATGCGCTGTGGAATAAAGGCAACGACGCCGCCGAACTGCGATTCCTGCAGCCTGACAATCGCGACATTTCGCTCGCGCGTCTTGCGCTTGTCCGCGGCGTCGGGCTGGTGATAGCGTCCGGGTTGTCCGTGTATGGCGTCGAACCTCTGGAGGAACTGCGGTAATGGCCATCGAGCGTGACGGCGACGGTCCGCCGCTCAAGCGCGCGGGTGGGAAATCCAGCGCAAAAGGCGAACAAGCCGGTTTGCCGTTCACCGAGGATGTCTTCGACGACGAATACTATAACCGCCGTGGCCGGGCTTCCGACCGTGGTTCATCGTTCGGGTTGATTGTCGGTATCGTATTCGGTGCCGCCGTCGCGGGCGGTGTGGCCTGGTACGTGGTCACTGGACCCGCCAGTGCGCCGAGCGGTCCGCCCCCGGTGATTGCCGCGGCTCCGGACCCTTTCAAGGTCAAACCCAAGGATCCGGGCGGCATGGACGTGCCCGACCAAGATAAGTTGGTCTATGACCGTTTGGCCCCAGGCGATGCGCCCAAGCGGGTCGAGAATTTGCTCCCCGCACCGGAAAAGCCGGTTCCGCCGCCCGTGGCCAAACCAGCGCCGGCTAAACCAGCCCCCGCGGTTGTTGCCGAAAAGCCTTCCCCGGCACCTGCAACGGCCCCTGGTGGCGAATCCCCCGCTGGCGAATCATCAAAAGACGAGTTGGCCGCGATCGTTGATTCCATGCGCCAGCAAATGGCTGCACAAGAAGCAGCGGGCGTGACCGATATGGCTGCCGCCAATGTCTCCGACACGGCCAAAGTCCCAGCGACACCCGCGGCCGTAAAGGACCCAACTCCGGTTCCTGTAAATGAACCTGCTGCCGAGGTGAGTCAGCAGCAGGCTGCGGTAATTCCAACTGCGCCGGAACCATCGGCAAATCCCGCGCCAAGTGAGTCGTTTCTCGTGCAATTAGCCGCCGCCCGGTCGGAAGAGGCGGCGCAAGCCGAATGGGGGCGCCTGTCGGCCAAGCACAAGGATCTGTTGGCCGGTTTTCAGCCCTCGGTCGAGCGCGCGGATCTCGGTGAGCGCGGTGTTTTCTTCCGTTTGCGCGCTGGTCCTCTAGCCGACCGTGAGAAGGCTGACGCTTTGTGCGCCTCGCTCAAGGCGCTCAACGAAGCCTGCCTGATCGTTCGGCCTTAAATCAGCGCG
>JAGREB010000090.1 GCA_020446775.1 Paracoccaceae bacterium | reverse complement strand
CTCGAGGTTTCCACCGGCAAGCTCGCGCGCGGTCGCCGCCAACGCCCGCAGCGGACGCGACACGGTTCGGGAAGCGAACATCGCCGCTAGGCCGACCAACGCGATGAGACCGACGGACGCGAGACCGGCAAGCCGGACTTGTTCCATCGTCGCGGCGCGGATCGAATCCTGGGCACGGTCGGCCAAACCCTCGATGTCGTCGACCGGAACGATGTAAAACAGCGCCGACGCCAGTCGTCCGATCTCACGATATACCCATATCGATTCGACGCCCTTGTACGGCATGCGGCGCAACCCGCCCTTACCGCTCAAGAGGTCTGAAACGATCTCGGTTTCGGTATTCCCCAATTCATCAAACAGCGGTGGTTCTTCGATAGTGGCGTCCCATGACGCTCCGGACGCCGCGGTGGCGCTGGACGCGATGACGCGAAGCTCAGGTAATCCGGAACTTTCTCCGGCGATAAAAACTTCACCGTCCTTGTCGGTGAGGCGGACAATGAAACTTTCCGCGCGCGGCCCGAGGCGCATCTTGTCGTGGATCGTCGCCAACTGCGTCAGAATGTCGACATCGATGGCCGTAACCCCGGCGAACTGACCGTCGGCACCGCGCACCGGCATGGCCGACGTCAGAATCAACCGGCGCGTCGCCGCATCGAGGATCGGCGGCGTCCAGATCACGTTTCCGGCCGCCATCGCGAGTTGGTACCAAATGCGCCGGCGCGGATCGTAGCCGTCCGGATAACCGCCGTGGCCGGGGTACGACGACAAGACGCCGTTCGCGAGCGCGACATATTGCCAATAGAACAAGCCCGGATTTGCCGCGTTGAGATTCTTGTAAGCGGCCGTCAACGGCTTGAGGCGGGCGATATCGTCCATCGGCGGGGCGACATCGGCCGGCACGAAAAACGATTGGACCTCGCGCGAAATCGCCATTGCCTCGAGCGAACGGCCGCCTGCGACGGCAGCGCGGTCGAGCGACAACTCAGTCCCAGGCGGCCAGGTCACCGGATTGTCGAACGCGGTATCGAAATAGAAACCCGCGGCCGGATCGTCCGGCGCAGCAGCCGCGAGCAGGCGTCGAACCTCGCCGGCTTGCGCGCGCAACGCGGTTTCGACCAGCTTTTGGCGGATCGACAACAGCTCGGAACTGTAGTCGATCGCCTGAACCAGCTGATTTTCGATCGACTCAGTAACCGCGGATTTTCCGCCCGCGACGATGGACTCGCCGAGCCCTTCGGTAGCCCGCTGAATCCGCCACGTCAGCGCCGTCAGCGGAATCACCGACAGGATCAGGAGAACGAAAAACAGTTTGCTCTGAATGCGCATGACGCGTTGCGGGACAGCCGGTTTCAATCTTCGAATCGCGGCTGATAATGGGCACTACCCCGGCGAATTACCAGGGCGGGGCCGCATCGATTTTCGAGGATTTCCGAACCAGCCTTTGCGGCGGAACGGCTTGGGATCAGGCGGCCTGCTGCTTGAGCATGTCGTCGATCAGGAAGCCCTGATACATGTTGATGCCCATCGACGCACCGACTTCGAGGGCTTTCTCGGCGTCGACGCGAATCAAAATCGGCGTAACGTTGCAGTCTTGGATGTACTTGATGGCGCGCTGACGTTCTTTGAGGATGTCCTCGGCGCCATTGCGCCAGTGGATCTTGCACAAGCTGGCGCCGATGTACTCGAGATCGACCAGCCCGACGGTCTGAGGGAAAATTTGATCCACCGCGATCGTCGCGCCCTTGGCCTTGATCAGGCCGCGCGCAATTTGAAATTCGTCGAAATTCTCGACGATGTTCGATTGCCGGAACTCGAACACGACCTGCTTCAACTTTGCGGCAGGCGTTTCTTCGATGAAAGTCTCGAACGCCTGCGTGAACACGCTTTCAACATTGAGATTAAGCGAACACCGCGCGTTCGGCGGAGTTGCCATCTGGTTGAAGGCCTGGAGCATGATCTGATCGAGAACCAGCGTGAATTCGTTGAACAACCGCCCCGACCCGCGCATTTCCACATCGACGAAAAGCGGTTTGCGAATCAAATCCATGCTGATGAAATATTCAGTCATGGTCGATTGGAGCGGCTTGCCGGACGCCTTCACGACCGTGTCTTGATGGCGCACGAACGCCTTGACGAATTTGTCGGTGCCGAATTTCTCGTATGCCGCCATGACGCGTTTGATGTCGGCGTGAGTCAGCGCGCGCAACTTCTTGTCGTCGCCGCCATCGGCTTCGCGCTGCGCAACCTCGGCGAATTTGGCGACACGATCCGCAGCCGACCGGTAATTGGTCGACAGGTCGTAACTCAACACCAGCCGGCTTTGATCGATCGTTCCGAAACTGCCGGGAAAACTGCGTTCAATCGTACGCAGCATCTCGACCTTGAGGTCGCGCACGATGCTGATCAGCGAGGCTTCGTTGACCTTGATCAGAATGGCGAAGTCGCTGGTGGAAACCTGATAGAGACTACCGCCGCGTTTGCCGGCCAGGGCCGACACCGCTTCACCCATTTGCGTGACAAGCGTCGGCGTTCGCTTGGTTTCCGGCAAAGCGCTCGAAACACTGATGACGATCAGGTTCACGCCGCCTTCGGGCGTGTGACGCCATTTGCCCATGTCCTGAACCAACGCGCGCAGGTCTTGGACCTTCGCCGCGCGATCCGCCGCGCCGCTTTGCGTTAAGACAACTGCCGGTTCAGACATCCGTGGCTACCCTAGTCGGACGGTTGCAGGAGCGTCTTGTTCCGCGCGCCACGCATTCCGTCGGCCGCGCCCACGCGGCACACCCCAAGTCTGTCAGAAGGTTATCGTTTTGCTACCATTACGGTCAATCGAACCCGGGAAAACGATCAAAAATGCGGCTTTCGCGACCGCAAAATGGTTGCGGCCCGAAGCTAGTTAAATTCTTCGGTAATTTTGTTCCATGGTTAACAAACGGAGGAAGCACGCGCCGCCGTGATATTCGGTCCGCGCCTGAAGACGCGTCAGAGCTTGCAGCTGACGGTTTGATCGGCGACCGCGCCGGTCAACAAGCTGATCGCCACCAGTTCCAGGCGCATGTTCTCCGGGAACGTCGCGGGCTCGATGATCACGGCGCCGAGCCCGTTGTCGGGATCGAGGCCCGCATCGATCGCGGCTTGAGAACGAATGGTATCGGCGGGGACCGTGATACTGCTGCCAGGAGGAACTGTCGGCGAAATCCAAATTGCCGCGGGGATACCGGTCGCCGCGTCACGAACGGAAACGTCTGCATACGCCTCGGTCTCGGCGTTGTTAACGATGCGCATCCACGACCGGACGGTTGCCGTGTCGTCCGGCATGAACGCAATGCGATCCTGGCGCGCAACGCCGTCGGTTCCGCAGGTACTTGCATTGATCAGAAGGCCATCGCTGATATTGCCGATCAGATGCTGAATCGTTCCAGAAAAATCCGCCCGCGCGCGGATGTCGATGATTTCCGGGAGCGTGGTGCCGGTCGGCGCGTATTTTCCGACCGCATCCGCCACAACGACTTGCATTGCGGTATATGGTTCGATTTCGGGACTGGTCCAAAGTGCAACGGTATCGCCGGTTTCAGGATCGACGATTGTGAAGTGGACGGCGCCGGCATTGTCGCTAAAGTTCGCCAGCCGCAGAACGGAAATCATGTCCCGGTCGCTGTTTAAGACACCGGCAAAAACCACTGATTGAGATTCGTCGTCATCGGGTTCACCGGGCTCGGACGAACCGCTTCCGTCATCGACATCGCCAGGATTGTTGCTGCCGCCGTCGATTGGTTGATCTTCTTCGTCCGGACAAGCGTCTTCTTCCGATACCGGCGAGCCGGCTGCATCGACTCTCACGCCGGCAGAGGTGAGCGTTGTTTGGACGCAACTGGATCCGGCTTCGCCTTCGCCGGTTCCTGGCTCGACCTCAGGATCGACCACAGCACCGACAACAGGCCCTGAAGACCCGGTTGCGCCGGTTGGATCGCCGGAGGGAATAAAATCTTCGCCGGTATCGGGATAACACGGCAGCGCCAACGGATCCGGCACGCCGGCAGCATCCAACCGCACGCCCAAAGCACCCGGAGAAGTCGCCATGCAGGTCCCCGGTTCACCGGCGGCAAGAACCTGACCAGACAAAAAGGCGGCGATCCCGCCAGCCAACAAGCGTGCCACTAACAATTTCGGATCGTATTTGGTCATCGCCATTTTCCGTGGAAACGGGAGAATCCCTACCGTCCTCGCACGTCGTGGTTGTTGCCCTAAACGGGAATACCAGCCCACGGCAAAGTGGCCCAAATAAATATTGTATTTATTTGTACCCGCGCCTGGTCAGGCACGAAAAAGCGCCGCCATTTCCTTGAATTAAAAGTGCTTTCTCGCCAGAGCGATACCGGTGCCTACCACGGCAAAAACTTGCCGCGATAATCGAGAAACTTGCCGGCATGAGATTTCTTAATGCCGCCGAGGGCTTTCTTGATCATCGCAGCCGCCTCACCGGGATCGAGATCGGCCGCCGGCCCGCCCATTTCCGTACGCACCCAGCCCGGGTGAAATGGCAGCGCGATGATGCCTTTGGCTTTCAAATCATGAGCCATGGATTTCATCATCATGTTCACGGCCGCCTTAGACGCCCGATAAGGATAAAGAGCGCCGGCATTGTTGAGCGCGATCGAACCGACGATGCTTGAGAAGGTCACCAGGATTTTGCGATCGCTGCGCGCGACATTGTCGGCGAAGGCCTCGCTCATCCGCATCGGACCCTTGACGTTGATCGCGAAAACCTTGTCCCAGTCCTTGTAGTCGGTCTTGCCGAACTCCTGACGCCCGCCCGGCTCGGTCATGATGGACTTGCCGTAATAGCCCGCCACGTTGAGCAACATATCGATCGGCTGCTTCTTCAGCACTTTTTTCAGGGCCTTGATGGTATCGGGCTTCTCGACGTCTAATTTGTGCAAAGTCAAACGGCCGCCGGACTTGGCAGCGATGGCCTTCAATTGTTTGGCTTTCGCGGGATTGCGGCAACACCCGAAAACGCGCCAGCCATCGGCAACGTACAGCTTTAACAAACCAAGACCGAGGCCGCGATTGGCGCCGGTAATCAATACGGACGGCATGACACTATCCCTTCTGGAAACGCGTGGGTGAAATCGACTACTCTTGGTGTGTTGTCACGATCGCAACCGGGGCGCAAGACGGGAAAGGACCGCATCATGGACTTGAACGAAATCGTCGCGGAGATGCAAAAGCAGGCCGAGAAGCTGAAGCCGCTCAATCACACCGTGCTGTTCGATTTAGGCGACGACGGCAGAGTGCTGCTCGATGCCACCGGCGACGACGTCAAGATTACGCCCAATCCCGAGAGCGACGACGCGGAAACCACGCTCACATTGTCCACTGACAACATGATCAAACTGATGAACGGCGACCTCAACCCAATGGTCGCTTTCACCATGGGCCGCTTGAAAGTCTTTGGATCGAAAGGCATCGCGCTCAAACTCTCGAGTCTGCTCGACGAGTAAATTCGTCCCGGTTACGGTTGCGAGTCGCTGCAAATTCGGACGCTGCGCCGACGACGCGTTGGACCGGTCTGTCAGCGAGAGAATTGGCCTGACTCTCGCACATACATATAATCTATTGATATTATTAAATAATATCCTGAAAACGCAGCTATGCGTTTTGGCATGACGTATACGTCACCTTTGACCGTTGCAGTTTCAAGGGCTGACTTTAGCGTGAAGGGCAACACCCGACAGGGTGAACAACAACGGTGCGGCCATCATTGGCACGCGCCGCCCTCACGGGGGACGTAGTGGATCGCGCGCACGCCGCAACTTCGGTCGAGACGCCAGAATATCCGTGGCTGAAATCCTATCCGCCGTTCGCGGATTGGGCCGAACCGGTTCCGGTGTTGCCGGCCTATGCCGGTTTCCTCAATGCCGTCAAAAACTATCCCGACAACCTGTGTCTCGAATTTTTGGGCAACTGGTGGACGTATGCCGAGGTCGGCCACATGGCGGCACGCGCGGCGCGCGGATTCCAGAAACTCGGATTGAAAAAGGGAACGCGGGTCGCGTTGATGCTGCCCAATTCCCATTACTACGTCGTCAGCTACATGGGCGTGCTGCTCGCCGGCGGCACCGTCGTCAACGTCAATCCGCTCTATGCCGAGCGCGAACTCGAACATCTGGTTCACGATTCCGGGGCTGAAATCCTGGTGACCATGGATTTGAAGTCGATGTTCCCGAAAGCGCGCAAGATGCTGGGCGCCGGACACCTGAAGCATCTTGTCATTTGTGGCATGTCCGACGCGCTGCCGTGGGGAACGAGCGTATTGTTTTCGATCTTCAAGCGCAGCACCGTGGCGAAGATCGAGACCGGCGCG
>JAGREB010000089.1 GCA_020446775.1 Paracoccaceae bacterium | reverse complement strand
CCTGGGATACGTCGGCCTGCCGCTGGTCAAGGCGTTTTGGAAGGCCGGCTATCCGGTCCTGGGCTTCGACGTCGACACGTCGAAGATCGAACGCTTGAAGCGGGGCGAGTCCTACATCCGCCACATCGCCGGCGACGATGTCGCCGCCATGGTCAAAAGCGGGAAGTTTGAAGTCACCGCGGACTATGCGGCGCTGTCGTCCGCCGATGCGATTTTGATTTGCGTGCCGACACCGCTCACACGCCACCAAGACCCGGATTTGAGTTACGTGATGTCGTCCACCGAAGGATTGCAGCCGCATTTACGCGCGGGCCAGCTGGTGGTGCTTGAGTCGACGACGTTCCCCGGCACGACGCGCGAGTTCATGAAACCGATTCTTGAACGCGGCGGACTTAAATTGGGCGAAGACGTGTTCCTCGCCTATTCGCCCGAACGCGAAGATCCCGGCAATCCGCAATTCTCGACCGCCGATATTCCCAAGGTAGTCGGCGGCGACGATCCGGTTTCGACCGAGCTGGCGCAGGCCGTCTACGAGAAAATCACCAAGGTCGTCCCGGTGTCGAGCGCCGACACGGCGGAAGCGGTCAAACTGACCGAGAATATCTTTCGTGCCGTCAATATCGCACTCGTCAACGAACTGAAACTCGTGTTCGAGCGCATGGGCATCGATATCTGGGAAGTGATCGAAGCGGCCAAGACCAAGCCGTTCGGCTACATGCCGTTTTATCCGGGCCCGGGCTGGGGTGGGCACTGCATCCCGATCGATCCGTTTTACTTGACGTGGAAGGCGCGCGAGTACGGCGTGATGACGCGGTTCATCGAGCTGGCCGGACAAGTCAATACCTCGATGCCCGACCATGTTGTCCGGCGGCTGGCTGAATCGATGGACACGCGCTTATCCAAGGGGCTCAAAGGCTCGAAGGTCCTGATCGTCGGCGCGGCCTACAAGAAAAACGTCGACGACATGCGCGAAAGCCCGGCGCTGCGAATTATGGAAACGCTGCAAGCTCGCGGCGCCGATATTTCTTATTACGATCCGTTCATCGCCGAGATCATCGCCACCCGCGAACATGCGACCCTGACCGGTATGCGCTCGATTGCGCTAACAAAAGACAGCCTTGCCAAATTCGACGCCGCACTGATTTCGACCGATCACGACAACGTCGATTACGAGTTCATCGTCACCAACAGTAAGCTCGTGGTCGATACGCGCAACGCGACGCGCGCGGTGACCCAACATCGCGACCGGATCGTGCGGGCCTAGGCAATGGCGCCGGAATCGAAGCCCGCCATACCGGGCGTCGCCGTCATCGGTTGCGGCCAATGGGGCAAGAACCACATCCGCAATTTCGCGCGCCTTGGTGCGCTACGGGCCGTATGGGATGCCGATACCGAACGCGCGGCCGCGCTCGCCAAGGAATTCGGCGTGGCGGCCATCCCGCTCGATAAGATCGTGGCTGATGCGTCGATCTCGGGCGTGTGCGTCGCAAGCCCGCCGATCACCCACTTCGACGTCGCCAGCGCCTGCCTGAAGGCCGGCAAGCACGTATTCGTCGAAAAGCCGATCGCGCTCGACGTCAAGGACGCGGTGGCGCTCGAGAAGCTCGCCAAGGACGCGGGCCGCACGCTGATGGTCGGTCACCTGCTCCATTACCACCCGGCGTTCCTTACCCTGCTTCAGATGGTACGCGACGGCAAACTCGGCAAGCTCCAGTACCTCTATTCGAACCGCTTGAACCTCGGCCGGATTCGGCAGGAGGAAAACGCGTTGTGGAGTTTCGCGCCCCACGACATTTCCATGATCCTCGCCCTGGTCGGCAGTACGCCGAGCCGGGTGCATGCGGTCGGCGGGCGTTTCCTGCACAAGTCCATCGCCGACGTCACCACGACCGAGCTCGAATTCCCCGGCGGCGAACAGGCGCATATTTTTGTGTCTTGGCTGCATCCCTTCAAAGAGCAGAAGCTCGTCGTCATCGGCGACGGCGGCATGGCGGTATTTGACGACGGGCAACCGTGGGACAGTAAACTTCTGCTCTATCCTCACGAGATCAAGTGGGTCGGCGGCGCACCCAGCCCGGCCAAGGCCGCTGCGGTCAAAGTGGACGTGGCCGAGGCCGAACCGTTAGGCCTCGAATGTCAGCATTTCCTGGATTGCATTGCGAACGGCACGCCGCCGCGGACCGATGGTGCCGAAGCCACCCGCGTTTTGCGCGTTCTGACCGCGGCGCAAACCTCGATGGAAACCGGTAAATGGGAGTCGATGATGTCCGCTGCTTCTTCGCCATCCTCGCCGCCCGGCGTTACGATCCATCCGACCGCCCATGTCGATGACGGCGTCGAGATCGGCGCAGGAACCAAAATCTGGCACTATACCCACATCCTGCCGCGCAGCCGGATCGGGCGCGATTGCATCATCGGCCAAAACGTGATGATCGGCCCGGACGTCGCGATCGGCAACAAGTGCAAGATTCAAAACAATGTCAGCCTCTATACCGGCGTGACGCTGGATGACGGCGTGTTCTGCGGGCCGTCGTGCGTGTTCACCAATGTTTTGACGCCCCGGGCCGAAGTCGAACGCAAGACCGAATTCCTCCCGACCCCGGTGGGGCGCGGCGCGACCATCGGCGCCAATGCCACCGTCGTCTGCGGTAATTCCCTGGGGGCTTATTGCATGATCGGCGCCGGTTCGGTGGTCACCAAAGACGTCCTACCCCACGCCTTGATTGTTGGCGTCCCCGGAAAACAGATCGGCTGGGTTTCGCACGACGGCGAAGTCCTGGGCGATGATCTGGTGTGCCCCCGCAGCGGAAGGCGATACAAAGTGGAAGCCGGCCAACTGGCCGAAATCGTCACCAAGAAATAGAATTCAACATGAACAAACCCATCCCCTTCATCGATCTCGCGGCCCAACAGCAACGCATCGGTAAGCGCCTGAACGACGCCATTGCGCGCGTCCTGGCGCATGGCAGCTACATTCTGGGGCCGGAAGTCGCTGAGCTCGAAAAGCAGCTGGCTGCGTTTTGTGGCGCAAAATACTGCGTCACCTGCGCCAGCGGCACCGACGCGATCCTGCTACCGTTGATGGCGCAGGGCATCGGGCCGGGCGACGCCGTATTCGTGCCGTCGTTCACTTTTGCGGCGACAGCCGAGGTTGTTGCGCTTTTGGGTGCGACACCGGTGTTTGTCGATATCGACCCCGACAGTTTCAATGTGGACCCGGCCAGCCTCGCCAAGGCAATCCCGGCCGCGAAGGCGCAAAACCTGAAATTGCGTACGGTCATGCCGGTCGATCTGTTCGGCCTGCCGGCCGACTACGACGCAATTGCGTCGATCGCGGCCGATCACGGCATGACGGTCGTGGCCGACGCGGCACAAAGCTTTGGCGCCGTTTATCATGGCCGCAAATCGGGCACGATCGGACTGGCGACCGGCACAAGCTTCTTTCCTGCGAAGCCTCTTGGCTGCTACGGCGACGGCGGCGCGACGTTTACGGACGACAAAACGCTGGCCGACACCATGGCGTCATTGCGCTTTCACGGCAAAGGCGAGGACAAGTACGATAACGTTCGCATCGGTATCAACGGCCGCCTCGACACGCTTCAGGCCGCGATCTTGATCGAGAAGCTGGCGATCTTCGCCGATGAATTGGACGCGCGGCAGCGCGTGGCCGACCGCTATACGTCCGCCTTGCACAACATGGTGGCAACACCTGTCGTCCCCGCACACGCGCGCAGCGCTTGGGCCCAGTATACCGTCAAGCTGAACGGGCGTGACCGGTCCAAGATTGCAAATGCGCTCAAGGCCAAGGGCATCCCAACAGCGGTATATTATCCGCGGCCCCTGCACCAGCAGACGGCCTACAAAAAATTCCCGTGCGTCCCGGGCGGATTGCCGGTGAGCGAGAAACTTGCCGACGATGTGATCAGCCTGCCGATGCATCCGTATCTCGATGCCGCGACACAAGATATGATTATCGAACAATTCAGCGCGGCGCTCACCAGCGCCTAGCCCCTCAAGAAAGAATCGAACATGGATCTCAAGGGAAAAAAACTTGTCGTCATCGGCGGCGCGGGGCTGATCGGGTCCCACACGGTCGATCAACTTCTCAAGGAAGATGTCGGCGAAATCGTCGTGTACGATAACTTCGTGCGCGGCACGCCGGAAAATCTCGCCAATGCGCTGAAGTCGCCGAAGGTGAAGATTTACGAGATTGGCGGCGACATCTGCCAGACCGATATCCTGAATTCGGCTCTCAAGGGCGCAGACGGGGTGTTCCACTTCGCGGCATTGTGGTTGTTGCAGTGCTACGAGTACCCGCGTGCGGCTTTCGACGTGAATATTCGCGGCACCTTCAACGTTGTCGAGGCTTGTGTCGCGCAAGGCGTAAAACGGTTGGTGTACTCGTCGTCGGCGTCGGTTTACGGCGACGCGGTATCGGAACCGATGACCGAAGATCATCCGTTCAACAACACGAATTTCTACGGCGCGACCAAGATCGCCGGCGAAGCGATGCTGCGCGCGTTCCACCACCGCTACGGCCTCAACTACGTCGGCCTGCGCTACATGAACGTCTACGGGCCGCGTCAGGACTATCAGGGCACCTACATCGCCGTGATCATGAAGATCCTCGACCGCCTCGACCGCGGCGAGCCGCCGATCGTCTACGGCGACGGCTCGCAGGCCTATGACTTCGTCTACGTGGGCGACTGCGCGGCGGCCAACGTCGCGGCCATGAAGGGTCAGCCCACCGACCGCTTCTACAACGTCGGGACCGGGATCAAGACCACGATCAAGGAGCTGGCCGAGCTCTTGCTCGAGCTGACCGGCTCCGAGCTCCAGATCCAGTACGAGCCCGGCGGGCGGACCTTCGTCAAGAACCGCGTCGGCTGCCCGGTCCGCGCGCGCGAGGAGCTCGGCTTCGACGCCCAGGTCGAGCTGCGCGACGGCCTGCGGCGCCTGATCGAGTGGCGCGCCGCCCACAAGGACGCCGTCGCCCGCCGCCGCGAGGCCGCCCGTGGTTGAGCGGATCCAGATCAGCCAGCCCGCCACCGGCGAGGAGGAGTGGCTGGCCCTGCGCGAGCCGCTCGAGACC
>JAGREB010000088.1 GCA_020446775.1 Paracoccaceae bacterium | reverse complement strand
TTTCGACCATTGTGCGTGGCTTGCTTTGCTGGTTGTCGCAGCAACGGGTTCTCGATCGGCCAACAACGAGTCGATGTCGGCGGACACGTCTTCGAATGAGAGCGAAAACGACTGCGCGTCGGATTTGTGTTCGATCTTGCCGCTTGCCGTGGCGTGCTGTTCGCCGATGACCGCTTTTACACCGTCCCACGCAATGGAATCTGGTTCGTAGGTCACTTTGCCGTTCAGTGTGAGGGATGTGGCGTCGGGCTTGAGGTCGAGCCCGGTGATGGCTTTCAGCACGGCGGCCGGTTTGACAGACGATACGGTTGCGTCAAATTGCGCGCGCGGTGCGTTTTCGACCACGGCTGCCGTACCGCTGGCGCGGAATTCAGCCGCACCGGCGGTCCCGATCAGCGTCATGTTGGCGCCAAGTTGTGGCCCGTTGCCGGTCAACGTCGCGGACAGCGGGAAATAGGCTTCCATTTGTGGCGCGGCGTCGAGTGCCCAGGCGCGGTTGACCTTGGTGAATTCGCCGGCCGAAATATCGAGTTGCATGCCGCGAAGCGTTGGGACGGTCGATAGTCCGTCGACGATACCGGTCGCGAATAGCGATAACCCGCCGACGTCTTTGAGCGAAAAAGCACGTAAATTCAGGCGTCCGGATTTTAAATTCGCATCGATCGCGCCTGTCCCCGCGCCAACGTCGCCCAAGATTAGTTGGCCGACTTCCACGCGTACATCGGCATCGAAATCCGCGAGCGCGCCGAGCATCGAGGGGGCTGCGGTTACGCCGTAACCGGCGTCCGTCGCTTGGTCCTTTTTTTGATTTTGTTCGGATTGCGCGAACGGACCGATCAAAGCCGGAAGGTACGGATCGAGTTCGAACCGGTCCGCCGTCAATTCGAACCGATAATTCGGGCGCGTGCCGCTTCCCAATCCGATCCGGCCGGTGAACGTCGCATTGTCGAGTCTGATGTTCACGTCGCCGAACGCGACATCGCGCATCGTGCCCTGAATCGTGCCGTTCGCGTCGAGGACCGAAAGGCGATCCGTTCGCACGCGTGCGGTATCGATCCCGATCCAGTTCAGAAAGCCGCGCGGATCGAGCGCCGATAGAGTCCATGAACCATCGATTGCGCCGCTACCGGCGTCGATCCTCACAAAACCTGCGAGCTCGGTTTTGGTTTGGCCCGGCAACGTCGCTTCAGCACGGCCGATAGTCCACGTCCCATCGCTGAGTTGGGCTTCGACTATTCCGTCGCGCGCGGTCTGGCCGCCGGCCGTAAACAGCGGCGCAGACACCGACAATTTCCCGCGCCACGCGCGGTTCGATGGCGCGGGGCCGGCTGCGCGGGTTTGTGCCGCCATCGACCCGGCCGTGGTGCTTTTCGAAGGCGCGGCCAAAATCCATGTGTCCGCAACCAATGCCGTGACATCCATATCGATGTCGAAGGATTTCCCTTCGATGGCGATATCGATTTCGCCTTTGGCCGTTTGGCCGCCCAGCTCGATCGTGACGTTCTTCAGGTTGACTGAACCGGCATCGCCCGAAACGTCGGCCGTGGCCGTCATCGGTAAGGTGAACGCCGGCGGTATCGCGTCGCCCGCCGGCAGCCGGTCGACGAGGGCCAAGGCGTCGGTCAAATGCCCGGCCGAAATCGACGCACGGCCTGCGTACGACGCAATGCCGAGCGGTGCATCGGTCGCCAAACTCAAGTCGGCGGTCGCGGTTCCGGTCAGGTCTGCTTCCGGAATCGAGAAGCGGGAGTCGACCGCAATCGCGTTCGTGCTGCGCCCGGCGCGGAGCGACACCTCGATTTCGGTCTGCAAGCCGGATGTCACGAACGTCGCAACCAATTTCCGCCGGGTCGTGTTGTCGGCCGTCAAATCGAGTTGAATATGATCGACCGTGATTGCGGGCATGGCCGGTGTGGCAGCTGCGGTCAGGCGGCCATCCTCAACCCGTAACCGCGTTGCTTTGGCTTGCCGGTTCGATTGGTCGACATCCGGCGTCTCTGCCGGCGCGGGGACAAGGCGGGCCAGCAGGTCCGCCGCCGACTGCGTGCCAAGCGAAAGGCGCGGCTCGACCAGTTGTACTTCGCTCGCGACGGCCGATCCCTGCAACAAGTTGCGCCAAGCCAACACGACACGCGCTTGCCCGACAGCCAAGGCGAAATCGTCCGCCGTTTCGGGTGTGACGGTAATGTCGCGTGCGACGACGGCTAAGCCAGGGACCAACGAGATTTCAATCGATCCATCCACCGACACCGGCCGGCCGGCCAGACGTGTCAGCTCGGATTCGATCAACGGTCGAAAACGGGCAGGGTCACCGGCCAGAACGGCGCCCAACGCGGCGGCCGCGACGACGATAAGTCCCAGTCCGGCGATCAGGCTTTTTTTCATCGCGGCGTTTCGCCGGCACCAAGCGGTTCGGACACCGGCGCGTCAGAACGCAGCGTCGGCAAAGTCCATCGCGCCGGCGGTGCCGGCGCGCACGACGGCGTCGAGAGAATGAATTTGCGGCAGCACGCGCGCCATGAAATAGCGGCCCACCTGCAGTTTGGCGTCGTAGTAAGGATCGCCGCTGTCTTTTTTCGCGGTCGCCTGCTCGGCCATCAATGTCCACATCCAAGCGAAGCACGTGAATGCAAACAAGCGCAGGTATTCGTTGGCGACGGCGCCGCGCAAATTGGGATCGTTGGCGCTGTGCTCGACCACCCAATTCGTGCAGTCGATCAAGAGGTCGCGGGCTTCGGCGAACGGATTGGTGAACGCGGCCAGTTCGTTGCGTCCCTTCAGGCGCGCCAAGACCTGGTCGGTTTCCGTGACAAATGCCTTGAACAATCGTCCACCGCCGAGGCTGAGCTTACGGCCGATCAGGTCGAGGGCCTGGATCGTGTTGGTGCCTTCATAGATCTGCGTAATGCGGACATCGCGCACCAGCTGCTCCATGCCCCATTCCCGGATGTAGCCATGACCGCCCAGAACTTGCAGGCAGGCATTGGTGATTTCAGATCCGAAATCGGTCCCGGCGGACTTGACGATCGGCGTGAGCAGCGCGGCGAAATCGTCGGCCTTCTCACGCACGGCCTTGTCGGCGTGTCGGTGAGAAACGTCGACCTGCATGTGTGCCCACAGGGTCAAGGCGCGCTCGGCTTCGATGATCGCCCGCGCGGTCAACAACCGGTTGCGGATATCGGCGTGAACGATGATCGGATCGGCGGCCTTGTCCGGCGCCTTCGGGCCATCGGCGGCACGGCCTTGGATGCGATCCTTGGCGTAGGCGGCAGCGCTTTGATAGGCGAGTTCAGATTGCGAGATTCCTTGCGTGCCGACGAACATGCGTTCCTTGTTCATCATGGTGAACATGCCGGCGAGCCCCTTGTGTGGTTGGCCCACCAGCCAGCCTTTGGCGCCGTCGAAGTTCATCACGCAGGTCACCGAGGCTTTCATGCCCATCTTGTGCTCGATCGATCCGGCGGCGGCTTGGTTGCGCGCACCGAGCGAGCCGTCGGCATTGACCAGGAACTTAGGCACCAGAAACATCGAAATACCGCGGCTGCCTTCGGGCGCGTCGGGCAGGCGCGCCAGTACCAAGTGCACGTGGTTTTCCGACATATCGTGTTCGCCGGCCGATATGAAAATCTTGGTGCCGGTAATTGCGTAACTGCCGTCGCCGTTGGGTGCTGCCTTGGTGCGCAGCAAACCGAGGTCGGACCCGGCATGGGATTCAGTCAGGCACATGGTGCCTTGCCACTCGCCGCTGATGAGTTTCGGAAGATAAACTTTTTTCTGCTCGTCGGTCCCGTGCGCGCTCAGCGCCAGAATCGTGCCTTGCGTCAAACCGGGGTAAAGGCCGAACGACAAATTGGCGGCGCCGACCATCTCAGCCACAAGGTAGTCGAGCGCTTCGGGCAACCCTTGTCCGCCGTAAGCGGGATCGGCAGTCAAACCGCACCATCCGCCTTCGGCATATTGTCTGTAGGCGTCCTTGAAACCCGTCGGTGTCGTGACTTCACCGTTGTCGAACGTACATCCTTCCTGATCCCCGACCTGATTGAGCGGGAACAAGACGCCCTGACATAGCTTCGCGCATTCTTCGAGTACGGCGTCCATGACGTCGGCCGTCACTTCCTCGAATCCCTTAAGCGCGGTCAGAGTTTGTTCGGCGGCGAAGACTTCATGCAGCAGGAAGCGCATGTCGCGCAGCGGGGCGGTGTAGGTCGGCATGGATCGTTCCTGAAATAACTGTCACGGCGCTGAATTGGGGCGGCTTTGCCACCAAATTGCCGCAGAATAAGGGCCAAGATACGGCTTGCGCAGATGGGGTCAACCCACACAAGCATAAGGATTTTCCGCGTTGTCGGAACGATCCGGGTCGGTGGAAACACCGTATTCATAAGGGACTAATTTAGTCCGGTATATCTTGCATATCAGACTAAATTGGTCCAAATTAATCTTTGATCCGCTGTCCACTTCGTCCCCTCCGAAAGGACCGCAATGAAAACGACCTCGATATCGCAAACCGCCCGCGGGCCAGCGGGGTATGCGCCAGTCCAAGACCCGAATTTCGGTTCGGCCGATTACCGTTATCTCGACCGCATCCGCGCGATCCCGATGCTGAGCGAAGCCGAAGAACGTAATCTGGTCGCGCGCTGGTACGACCAAGGCGACCGCGCCGCTTACGATCAATTGATCGGGGCGCATCTTCGCCTTGTGCCGCGCATCGCCCAGAAGTTCAGCGGCTACGGCGTGTCCGTCGCCGATTTGATCAGCGAGGGCAATATCGGGTTGATGCATTCCGTTGAACGTTTCAAGCCCGAGAAGGGTTTCCGGTTCTCGACCTATGCGCGTTGGTGGATCAAAGCGTCGATCCTCAACTACATCCTACACACGTGGTCGCTGATCAAGGTCGGCAACGGCGCGAACAAAAAGCGGCTCTTTTTCAATCTGCGCCGGGCCAAACGCGAGTTGCAAGCGGACGGTCAGCGGTATTTGAGTGAGCACGATATCGCAAAGCTCGCGCAGCAATTCCAAGTCACGCGCGACGACATCGTCGCGATGGATCAACGTTTGTCTGCGAACGATGTTTCGCTTGCGCAACCGCTTGGGCATGGATCGGACGGCGATCCGATGTTGGTACAAGACACGATCGCCGATCAGACGCCGAACCCCGAAGAGCGGCTCGTCGATAGTGACGAGCGTGCATGGCAGTCGGCGAAGATCCGCGAAGCACTCGCGACGCTCGACCGGCGTGAGCAGGAAATCGTCGAACGCCGTTATTTGGCGTCACGTCCCGTGACGTTGGCGAAGCTGGCGACGGTGTACGGCTTGACGGCCGAACGCGTGCGCCAAATCGAGGCCAAGGCAATCGAGAAAATCAAAGAATATCTGCGGCCCAGACGCGGCGGACCGGCTCTCGCGCCGGCATAAATTAATCGCGCGCATGCTTGACGCGCGTGAGATCAGCGCGCATTGACTTAAGCGATTCATGACTCGTGGATTGCAATGTCCTTGCGCCTGATCGACCGGCCTTCCCCGAATTTCGGCGACCGAAAGATCGCCCAGCCGTCAATTCTGGTTCTTCATTACACCGGCATGCCGGACGCGGCCTCGGCTTTGGCCCGCCTGTGCGATCCATCGGCGAATGTCAGCGCGCACTATTCGATCGATGAAGACGGAACGGTTTACCGGCACGTCGGCGAAGACAAGCGCGCGTGGCATGCGGGTGTGGCCTATTGGCGCGGCATCCGAGACGTCAACAGCGCCAGCATCGGCATCGAGTTGGTCAATCCCGGCCATGACTGTGGATACCGCGCGTTTCCCGGGACGCAAATCGACGCCCTGACCGAACTTGCGCACGATATTCTCACCCGGCACCGCATCGCGGCGCATGACGTCGTCGGTCATTCGGATATTGCGCCCGGCCGCAAGCGTGATCCCGGTGAAATGTTTCCCTGGCGCGAACTAGCCGAGCGCGGAATCGGTTTCTGGCCTGCGTCGCGTGGCGGCGCGCCGATGTCGGTCGACCAAGATGCGGTCTGGGCAATGCTCTCGAGCATTGGATACGCGACGCCGATTTCGAGCGACCGGGGCGGCGATATTCTTGGCCCCGACGGCCCCGCCGGCGTGATCAAAAGCGTCCAGATGCACTATCGTCCCGGCCGGATCGACGGCGTCATGGACACCGAAACGGCCCAGATCATCGCCGAATTGGCTGCCGAAAACGGCGCCATCGCTTGACCCGCAGCCGCCGCGGCCCCAAGTTCCGCCATGCCAGATGGCCGGATGACCGCTGTCGGAGGCTTCGGCCTGCGGGGGAGGAAAGTCCGGGCTCCATGGAAACAAGGTGCCGGATAACGTCCGGCGGGGGCGACCCCAGGGACAGTGCAACAGAAAGCAAACCGCCGGCCGTTCGCGGCCGGTAAGGGTGAAAGGGTGCGGTAAGAGCGCACCGCGCTGCCGGTAACGGTGGCGGCACGGCAAACCCCACCTGGAGCAAGACCAAATAGGAACGGCCGTTCGGGCGGTTCGCCGCGCCGGAAGATGCGTTTCCACATCGCCGTTCGGGTCGGTCGCGCGAGGCGCTTGGCGACAAGCGTCCCAGAGGAATGGTCATCGCTTGGCGTCAGCCAAGGACAGAACCCGGCTTACAGGCCATCTGGCATTTTTCATATATTTATCAATAATTTATAAGAATTTCTCCTATTTGGCCCGATTCGGGCGGGTCTACCTCGGCTTCGCCAAAATCCTGACATCGGCGCGACATCGTCGCCCGACAACATTTAGCGGTTGGCTATCCGCTGCCTACCTTGGGTCGATTTGGGAGTCGGGATAAGGCCAAAAAACCAAAGCATCCCAGAAGTTTAGGGCCGCTTCCCATTGACACCCATGATTTCCCATGAGATACCATGTAAGTCCGGGTGGAGGGTCGCAACAGTCGTCCCGCGTCTGGACCTATGGGGAACAGGCGTGAGGGCGGTCGCCGGATGAAGGCTTTCATCGGCACCTTCGTGAACAAGATCGACGCCAAGGGACGGGTATCCGTGCCGGCGCCGTTTCGTGCCGTGGTGCAAGCCAAAGGCATGAACGCGGTTGCGCTCTATCCGTCGCCGACCGAAGCCTGCGCGGAAGGGTGCGGCATGGACCGCATCGACACCCTGGTCGACGCCATGCCCGACGATTTCTCGCCGATCGCGCGCAATAACGACATGGCCGAGATAATTCTCGCCAGTGCCCGCGAAACGCCGTTCGACGCCGACGGCCGCGTCGTGTTGCCCGAAGACTTCATCGCCCATGCAGGTTTGAGCGAACGCGCCGCGTTTGTCGGCAAAGGCCGTGTGTTTCAAATCTGGGATCCCGACAAGTTGGCCGAATCCCATGCTGCGTTGAAACAGCGGATCGCCGCACAACGCAAAGCGGCTTCCGGCAAGGGTGGCGCGTGATGATGGCGGTGGGAACCACTGACGGCGCGCGCGAGATCAACGTTCCCCATATTCCGGTTCTGCTGCGCGAAGTAGTCGAGGCATTGGCGCCGCGCGAGAACGCAGTCTATGTCGATGGTACGTTTGGCGCGGGCGGTTACTCACGCGCTTTGCTCGAAGCCGCGCCGTGCATCGTTTGGGCGATCGACCGCGATCCCGAAGCGCTCGCCAAAGGCCGCGTACTGGCTGAATCGTTCGAAGATCGTTTGCACCTGATTTCCGGGCGTTTCGGCGATATGGCCGAGTTAATGGCCGAGCAAGGCGTGCGCCACGTCGACGGTATCGCGCTCGATATCGGTGTCAGCTCGATGCAGATCGACGACCGCGCCCGCGGGTTTTCGTTCCTGCGCGACGGTCCGCTCGACATGCGCATGGAGCGCGAAGGCCGCAGCGCCGCCGACGTCGTCAATACGATGTCGGAAAAAGAACTGGCCGAGATCATCTTGACCTATGGCGAGGAGCGTCATGCCCGGCGTGTCGCGCGCGCCATCGTCGCGGCCCGTCAGCACCGGCCGTTTTCGCGCACACTGCATTTGGCCGATGTCATTCGCGCCGAAGTCCCTCGCAGCAACGACGGCATCGACCCCGCGACGCGCACGTTTCAGGCGCTCAGGATTTTCGTCAACGACGAATTAGGCGAACTCGAACGCGGGCTGCGCGCGGCCGAAGTGTTGCTGAAACCGGGCGGCCGTCTTGCCGTCGTGTCGTTTCATTCGCTCGAAGACCGCAT
>JAGREB010000087.1 GCA_020446775.1 Paracoccaceae bacterium | reverse complement strand
TAGGTTAATTCGCATAACAGCTCGGTGTGCCGATATATCGAGTGGCGCTGCCTACCGTAGGAGGCCGTCCAGTGGCCGACAACGGCAAAATCGACCGACTGAATCAACGTTTCCTCGCACGCGAGCAGGCCGGCTTGCGTCTGCTGCCCTCGCTCAGATTGACGATCATGACCGTCTTTATCTTGGTCTTGACCGTTGTGGCGGCGACGATCACCACCGTCAACTATACGCGCAACAGCCGCGCCTCGATCGATGTCGCTCAGGAGTTGCTGCATGAAGTCAGCGGCCGCGTCGTTCAGCAGTTTCGGACGGTGTTCGATCCGGCTCTGACCATCGTCGATAGCGCGACATCGATCCCGTACCTGTCTGACAAGCCGTCCCTTGCCGGCCATCCCATGCTTGCCAATTTTCTATCGACTCTCGCCCGCAATCCGCAAGTCACGTCGATCTATATCGGGTACGAAGACGGCCATCGTTCGCGCGGACGTCGCAGACGCCAACGCCGCAGTCGTGTTGCCGAACCTTTCGGAAATGGAAGGGTCGCCGCTCAAGGCTCTGTATTCGGCACACCTTGCCGGGCAAAGCGATGCGCCGTTGTTTTTTGCCCACGAAGGAACGGAATACGTCGCCGACCGGCGCAAGATCGATTTTCCAGTCGCGGGCTATGTTGCCGTCTACGCGCCGATCGCGGCCTTTACCGGCGCAACGACACGCGCACGTTTCGATAGCCTTCTCTTTTCGCTTGGCATTCTGATCGTCGCCGTGCCCCTGGTCTTGGCGGTGTCCTGGTGGATCGCGCGTCCGCTGACCGTGATCGCCGAAGAAGTGGACCGCGTTCGCGAACTCAACCTCGACGGCAAAGTCTCGCTCAAAACGCCGATCATGGAAGTTCAACGCCTAGCCACGGCGGTCGGGCGGATGAAGTCGACGCTAGCCGGATTCAAGACCTACGTTCCCGTCGATTTGGTCAAACTACTGTTGACCACGGGTCAAGAACCTGTGCCCGGCGGTGTGCGGCGCGAAGTTACCGTGATGTTTTCCGATGTCGAGAATTTCACCGACATCGGCGAGGAAATGAATCCCGAATCGCTGATGCGGCACATGTCCGATTATCTCGACGCGATGGTGGGCGAAATCACGGCCGAGCAAGGCACCGTCGACAAATTTATCGGCGATGCCGTTATGTCGTTCTGGAACGCGCCGCGGCGGCAAACAGATCACCCAATTGCGGCGTGCCGCGCCGCTTTGCATTGCGTCTCGGTTTCGCGGGCATTGAACGCGCGGTGGCGCGCCGAACAAAAGCCGCCGTTGAGAACGCGATTTGGAATTCATACCGGCCCCGTGGTCGTCGGGAATCTCGGCGCAAAGAACCGCTTGAATTTCACGGTTCTGGGCGCATCGGTGAATCTCGCGTCGCGGCTGGAAGCCTTGAATAAACGTTATGGCACGCGAATTTTGATTTCCGGCGCGGTCGTCAAGAAAATCGGCGAAAAGTTTTTCATCCGCCCGATTGACCGCGTCTTGCCGCGCGGCGTTCAAGAGCCCGTGGAAATTTTCGAATTGATGGGGGAAGCCTCCGCCGATACGGACGCCGCATCGGGCTTGGCGGCCCAGTGCGAAGCCTGGAAGCCGGTCTATGCGGCTTATGTCCGCCGCGACAAAAGCGCGACTCAGGCCGCCGTTGAAACATATCTCGAAAGATTTCCGGACGACGCCGTCGCGCAACTGATTCTCAAGGAAGTGCTTTCCAACGATACATCTGCCCAATATGACCCGAGCGGTGTGCGCGTCTATGAGACTAAATAGAATCACGATCGCTTTGCTGCTGGCCGCTCACGCTGCGATTCCCGGCCCCGCAGCCGCCGAAACCGTCCGCTTCTGGACAAGCGAGATCGATACCGCGGGACCTGGGCTCGCAACCCTCGAATATTTGGTGACCGCGTTCGAGGCGCGTTACCCCGATGTCGATCTTGTCGTATCGCGTGTAGTGGAAGAGGAAATCTCGGCGGCCGTCATTGATGCCGTCAAGACGTCGTCTGCGCCGCCGGACATCATACATACAACGGCCGAGAATCTTCTGACGCTGTACCGGCGTGGTCTGCTTGACGGTACGCCCGCGAGCGAACTTGTCGCGGCGTCCGGGACCGCACGCTTTTTCCCCGGATCGATCGGCGCCTTTTCGCCCAACGGCGATGGCCGCAACATCTATGCCGTGCCGATTCACGGCTGGGTCCAAGCGGTCTGGTACCGGAAAGACTTGTTCGATGCGCTCGGTTTGCCCCCGCCGGATTCGGTACCCCGCCTTGTCGCGGCCGCGAAGGCGCTTCACGATCCGGCAGCCGGCCGTTTCGGCATTGTCATGGGAACCGGGGCAACGCTGTATGCCGAGCAAGTGTTCACGCAGATGGCGTACAGCCAAGGGGCTCGAATATTCGACCCGGACGGAAACTTTACACTCGACGATCCGGCCTTCCGCGAGGCCCTCAAATCGTACCAAACGCTCGCACGCTATACGCCTCCCGGCCCTGGAACATGGGAAAGCCGCTACAACTATCTGGGCGGCCGCGCGGCAATGATCTTCGTTTCATCGTTTATCATGAGCGATCTCGCGCGTGTCGCCGCCGGAATCTACGATCAAAAGCGCGATGATTTTTCCTACGATTCTGAACTGCTTAATCGAAGCAGAATCGTTCCCGTCTTGAACGGTACACGGCCTGCGGGTTTCGGCACTTTGGTGGGGCTGGGTTTTACCGAAACCGGCACGAACGCCGCCCGGCGAGGGGCCGCGGACTTCGCCCGATTCTTGCTGACGAACGCCGCCAATATCGCGTTTTTGCACATATCGCCCGGCGGAATGTTGCCGGTTCTTCAAGATGTCGCTCAATCGCAATCTTTTTATTCCGATCTAACGGACATCCTGTCGCGATACGGCCGCCTTCAAATCGAACGATTGACGTCGGGCTTTCAAAGCATGGTGACAGTCGGCTTTTCGCGGGGGCGCCCCGAACCCAGGTACGCGCCGTACTTCGACCGGGGCGTCGTCCGCAAGCTGCTCGGGATCGTCACCAGCAATCCCGATCTGCCGGTCGAGGACGCGATCGCAATGGTTCGCGATTGGGAACCGGGTGCGGCCGGCAAATAAGCCGCGCATTCAAGGCGTACGTTTGCTGTGGATGTTGCGCCGAATTCGCGGCCGGCGGTTCGGCGAAACCGTTTCAGGTCTTGCCGGCGCGGGAATCCTGGCGGCGTTTCATATCGTCGGCGAACCAGCCCGGCGCGCGGTTGTAGCGGCCGTCGAGCTTGTAGAGATCGACGCGTTCGATATCGACACGGGTGAACATACCGGCTTTGGTGAAGGGGTCGTCGTCGACATAACGTTGCATCGCGGCGCGGTCGGAAAAATCGGCGACCGCCATGTCGCTGACGCGATTCCAATGCGCGTCAAAGCCCGCCGCCGAAAACACCGTCGGCGACAACGCCGAGACGTAGTCCTTGTGCGCGGCATCGTGTTCCGCCTTCAAGCGGCTGAAATCCGGTTTCGGAATGTAGTGACGGCTTAACAAAAACATGGTTTTGGCGCCGGCGTCACCGGTCGGCAGGACCGGTACGTCGTAACCCTCAGCCAGCTGACGTTCGCGCAGTTCGGGCGCGAACCATGCCGGCGCACGGTTGTAGCTGCCGTCGACTTTGTAAAGGTCGACGGGCGTGATGGCGATCGAACCGTAGATGCCGGCTTTGGTAAACGGATCGTCATAGACGTAACGCTCGATATCCTTGCGTGTGTTGATATCGCTGATCGATACACTCCCGATGCGCGCGCCCGTGTCGTCGATCAATGCCGAGGCGACCACCGTTTGTCCGAACTTCAGAAGGTGCTGCCGATGCGCCGGTTCGGCCGGCGTGCGCAGCGCGGCAATATCGATGCCCTGTGCGTAGGTCCGCCGAACCATGAAGAATAATTTACCGCCGAGCAGCTTGGGCGCATCGGCGGCGCGTGCTCTGGATGCCATCAACGCCGCCGTTCCGGTAATCCCCGTTCTGACAAGCCACGTGCGGCGTGTGATGGTCATGCGAATATCCCCGTGAATCGCCCGATCAGATCGGGCGGCGATGTCTTAAGGGGGTTAGTAACCGGCCTTTTCCTCGATCTCGCTGCCTTTGCCGTCGGCGCCACGGCAGGCGACCAGAATGGTGCGCAGGAACGAGCATACCAATTCGCCGCGCTGGTTCTTGGCGCTGGTCTTGAACTTGACGATGCCCTGATTGGGCCGGCTCTTCGAGGTGCGCTTTTCCAGCACTTCGGACTCGGCGTAGATGGTGTCGCCCGCGAACACCGGGTTGGGCAGCATGATGTCGGTCCAGCCCAAGTTGGCGATCGCTTTCTGGCTCATGTCCGACACGCTCATGCCGGTGACCACCGCCACGGTCAGTGTCGAGACCACTAACCGTTGGCCGAACTCCGAATGCTTGGCGTATTCGGCATCGTAGTGGATCGGGTGGGTGTTGTTGGTCAGCAGCGTGAACCAGGTGTTGTCGGTCTCGGTGATGGTGCGTCCGGGGCGGTGTTCATACGTCGCGCCAACCTCGAAGTCGTCGTAATAGCGCCCGCCGCGCTCCCGATAGCGCTTCTCCCCGACCTTGACCGATTCCGCAACCATGATGTGCTCCTGATGGAATGACGTTGAAGGTTATTTTGGTGCCTTGACCTGCGACGCAAAGCAATCGGCGATTTCCTTGCGCGTGGCAAACCACACGCCCGGTTTGCGTGCCGCGTGCTCGATGAAACGGCGCAACTGGCCGATGCGGCCCGGCCGACCGATGATGCGCAAATGTACGCCGACCGACATCATCTTCGGAGCTTCGGCACTCTCGGCGTATAATTCGTCAAAGGTATCGCAGACGTATTTTTCCCAATCACTCGGCGTATAGGCCGGCGCCATCCACATCTTCATGTCGTTGGTGTCGAGCGCGTAAGGCACGATGACGATAGGCTTGCCGTCGACCACGTCCCAGAACGGCACGTCGTCGGAATAATCGTCCATGTGATAGGTAAAGCCGTTCTCGACCAATAAACGCCGCGTGTTGTCGGTCAGCAGATATCGGCACAGCCAGCCGTGCGGACGGTCGCCGGTGGTTTTCTTGATGGATTCAATCGCCTTGACGATGAATTCCCGCTCCTTCTCCTCATCGAAGCGGTGCTGGCTGGTCCAACGATAGCCGTGCGCGCAGACTTCGTGACCGCCGGCCACGATGCCCTTGGCGACGTCCGGCGCGCGCTCCAGAGCCAGTGCGGCGGCGGTGAACGTCGCTTTAATGCCGGCTTGCTGTAGAAGCCTTAATACGCGCGGCGCACCGGCCTTGATGCCGTACTGGTAATTGCTCTCGTTGCCGTAGTTGCGCACCGGCTTGCCCAGCGCCACTTGCAGCTCGTCGACCGGCTCGGGGCCGCGGTCTCCGTCGCGGATGTTTTCTTCCGCGCCTTCCTCGATGTTGACGACCAGCGAAACCGCGAGCCGTGCGCCGTTCGGCCATTTGAAATATGCCATCGTGTCGTTATCCCTAGTGATATTCCTCTCCGCCCGAGACGTTCATCGCCTCGGCCGTGATGTAGTCGGCCTGATCGGAGCACAGAAACGCGCAGGCCTTGGCGATGTCGTCCGGCAAACCGGTGCGGCCCAGCGGAATGCGCGCACGCATGTCGGCCAGATATTGGTCGACGGACTTGCCTTGGGCCTTGCTCATGAAGTCGTTCTGCCACGACCCCAAACCCGTCGTGATGTGGTTGGGGCACACGGCATTGACGGTGATTTTGTGCGCGGCCAGCTCAATCGCGGCGACGCGCGTCAAACCGACCAACCCGTGCTTCGACGATGTATAAGCAGCCGTGTTGCCGAAACCCGATTTCGCGGCTTGGCTGGCGATGCTGATAATCCGTCCGCCCGTACCTTGCCCCGATTGTCCTTGCTTGATCATCTGCCGCGCCGCGTGCTTGATGCCGAAGAAGCACCCCCGCAAGTTCACGCCCAGCACGGCGTCCCAATGCTCCTGAGTCATTTCGACCAGCGGGCCGAACAGGTAGCCGATCCCGGCGTTGTTGATGAGAATATCGACGCGGCCGAAGGTCTTGACCGCGAACGCGATCAACGCCTCGACGTCTTTTTCGATCAGCATGTCGCCGGTGAAAGTCGCCGCCGCGCCGCCGGCGGCCTTGATCTCATCGGCGATCTGATCGAGTTCGGCTTTCTGGCCCACACCGTGCGCCGGTGCGATGTCGCCCTTCAAGACGCCGATGTCATGCAGGACGACCTGGGCCCCATCCCGGGCTAGGCGTTTGGCGACCGCTTCGCCGATGCCCTTGTGGCGCCCGGCGCCCGTGACGATGGCGACTTTACCCTCAAGCGTTCCCATCTATCCTCCCCGCGCGACTAAGGCTGTCGTGAATGCGAAGCGATAGGCCGAAGCATGGTCGTGAATCAACATCGAATCGGCTGGTGTCCACACACGCGAACGATTCCATGCTTTCAGGTGCAATTTACACGGGCCCACCCGATAATGCGGCGTTGTCACCAAGTTACGCCCGTGAATCAAAACCTTCCTACCGACTCCGCCATGCTCGATGCGCCGCCCGCGCCACCGCGATCCACACCGCCGGCCGGGCCATCGCGCGTGATGCTGGCGCTTGCCAGCGCGTTGTCGCCGTTTGCCATGGTGGTGATCGGGCCGCTGCTGCCGGCCATGGCCCGCTTATATCAGACCAATGCGGCCGAAACCCAATTCGTGATTTCGGCCTACTTGTTCGGCCTGTTCGTGGCGCAGTTGATCCTGGGTCCGGTGTCGGACCGGTTCGGGCGCAAACCGGTGATGCTCGGCGGGCTTGCGGTCTATGTGCTGACGTCGGTCGCATGCGCCTACGCCCCCAGCCTTGAGCTGCTGATCACGGCGCGCTTCGTTCAGGCCTGCGGCGCGGCGGCGTTGGCGACGGCCGTGCGCGCGTCCGTGCACGACGTCTATCACGGTGACGTCGCCGCGCGGCAAATGGCGGTGATCGCCATCGGTCATTCGGTCGCGCATACCGCTTCGCCGATGATCGGCGGCTTGCTCGATGGCGTGCTTGACGTTCGCGGCCTGTTCCTGCTTCTGGCCGGACTTGGTTTGGCGATGGCAGTCTGGACCGGATCGGCCATGCACGAAACACGCCGGTTGGTCGCGCCCGCCGGCCGTTTCGGGATCGCGCATGCCTTGCAAACAAGTGTCCTCGTCGTGCGGTCGCCGGTGTTCCTGGCCTATTCGGGAATATACGGTTTGGTCGGCGCGGGTT
>JAGREB010000009.1 GCA_020446775.1 Paracoccaceae bacterium | reverse complement strand
CGCGCGCGCTTCCCAGCCGTTGGGAATGCCAAGCATGGCCACGCCCGGCCGGCCGCTGGTCGCTTGCTTCACGGCGGCGTGGAAATATTCCTCCATCCGGTTCACATCGGGCACCGTACGCGCCCATTTCACGAACGGTTTGGCCATGTCCAATACGTCGTTGGAGCGCAGCGACACCGTTTCCACTTGTGACGGCGTTTCGGTCGTGGTCAGCACCACCACCGGCGAGCACGCCGCCTGCGCCACCACAATGCCGGTCATCGCGTTGGCGAGGCCGTGTTCGGCGTTGATCATGGCGAAGCCGACCTTACCCGAGGCGCGCGCGTAACCGTCGGCCGCGCCGACCGTGCCGGTTTCGTGGCGGCCCGACAGGATGGTCCAGGGATGGTTGGCCTTGTCCTGCTCCATCGCCCACAGCAGATGAGCGTGCGCGGTTCCGGCGAGCGCGAAGCAACTCTTCACGCCATAACGCTGCATGGCGCGGTTGATGGCTTGTCCGCCGGTGATTTTGTTGGAAGTTTTCGTCATAGCGTCTCTCAAATGTACTGCCGAGCTACGCCACGCTCGGCGTGTGATGTTTCTTCAAGCTGGCAACGATATCTTCGAAGGCAACCGTCTGCACGCGCGGATCGGTCTTGCGCACGATGCCGGCCTCGGTGTCGGTGAGAATATTGAGCACCGTGGTTTTGTCGGCGGCAAAAGCGCGCTTGAGCGCCGGGAGGATGTCATCCGGTTTCTCGATCTTCTCGCCGTTCAAGCCGAACGCCTTTGCGACGAGTTCGTAATCCCACTGGCCGAGTTCGCAATTGGACGACTTCTTGAAGGCCTTCATCTGGCCGTGCTTCTCGGTCCCCCACGCGCCGTCGTTGGAGATCAGACAAACGATCTTGAGGCCGGCAAGCGCGGCCCCGCACAGTTCGGCACAATAAAATCCGAACGAACCGTCGCCGGTGACCAGCACAACGGGACGTACCGGTTCGCCGCTATCCTCGGCGATCTCGCGCGCGGCCGCCGCCGCGCCCAAAGCCAGCGGCGTGCCGATACCCATGGATCCCAGCGGCGAATGATCCATGTAAGCGCGATCGGAACGAATACGCAAAATCGCGTGCATCCAGTTCTGAATGTCGGCACCGTCGCCGACGTAGATGGTGTTCTCGGGCAACACGGACATCAGATCGCGCGCCATGCGATAGGGATGAATGGGGCCCGATGGCTCCCGGCCCAATTCGTCGATGCGCGACTGGCGCACGGTCAGCGCAGCGTTCACCCATGCGGCGTCCTTGTAGGGCTTCATCTTCGCCGCGGCCAATGCGTCATTCAACGCCTCAATCGCCAGCTTGGCATCGGCGGCGATGGCGACGTCGGCGTGACGATTGCGTCCCAGTGTACCGGGCTCGATGTCGATCTGGATGAATTTCGCATCGCTGGCAAAACGGGGGGGCAACCCGTAACCGAAGCGTTGATTGAGGCGCGAGCCCACCAGCACGACAACGTCGGCATCCTTGGCGGCGGGTTGCGCCAGCGCCCAGGAGAAGCCGAGCTTCAAGTCTTCGCGCACCAATCCCCGTCCCAGATTGTTGCCGAATGCCGGGATGTTGTAGGTGGCGGTCAGCTGACGCAGTGCCGGCCCCGCGCCCGACTGTGCCGCGCCGGCGCCGATGAGAAACAGGGGATGCTTGGCTTTGGCGATCATGGCCGCGGCGGCCTTGATCGCCGCCGGATCGGGCGAAGGCCGATAGGTCATACCCGGAACCGCCCGCGCGCCTTCGATATAATCGAGCGCCGCCGCCTCGAAGTGTTGTGGGATCCCGAGCACCGCGACGCCGGGGCGGCCCGAAGTCGCCTGCGCGATGGCCGCTTCCAGGAATTCCTCCAAACGCGCGGCGGCCGGCACCGAGCGCGCCCATTTGGCGTGACCCTTGATGAGGTCGAGAATGTCGTTGTCGTCTTCGCCCTCGGCCTCGAGCGTATTGGCCGGCGTTTCGGACACAAGAACGACGACCGGCGAACACGCCAGCTGCGCGGTCATGATGCCGGTGACGGCATTCGGCAATCCTTGATCGCCCTTGATCATCGCAACGCCGACCTTGCCCGACACGCGCGCAAACCCATCCGCCGAGGCGACTGTCGCGGTTTCATGGCGGCCCGAGACGACCCGTATGGCAAGGTCGTCGAGCGCGAACAACGCCTGGGAATGCGCGGTTCCGGCCAGGCAGAATACCGTGCGGATATTGTGACGCTTAAGAACGCGCGCCATGACCTCGCCGCCGTTCAGGCGGTTGGTCGCGGCGCTGGGCGTGGGTGCGGAAGGATCGGCCATGGTAAGCTCGGAGTTGAGTGGAAATGCCGCAGCAAATTAGGCGGTCGCGGCGTGCAAAGGGAAGCGCAAAGCACATTTAGCTGAGGCTGCGTTCGCCCCGCAAACCCAGTCAAAAAAGTCCGCTGATTCGCCGGAAAACTATTCCGCCGCCGCGCGCGGTTTATCGGCTGGAATAACCCGCAACTTCACATCGCAGCTGTTGAGCGGCTCGACACCGGTTTTGGTCACGAGGATCAGGTCTTCGAGATGCATGTTGCCCCAACCGATCTCGTGGTAGGGCATATCGAGGGTGAAGACCATGTTCTCCTGGAAGGTGAACGGCCCCATGGCGCCGGGCAGCTGCGTGCCGATCGGCAACGGATGATCGGTGTGCTCCAGGCCGACGGAATGCGGCGTGACGATCACAAAACCGGGAAAGCCTTCCTTTTCGATCGCGGCGATCACCGCTTCGGTGACGGCGCGGCCGGTGACGCCCGGCTTGATCATGCCGAGCGCGACGTCGCAGCCGATTTTCATGGCGTGGTTGCGCGAGAGCATTTCTTCGGTCGGCGTACCGACGATGGCGGTGCGGCCCATATCGGCGCAATAGTGTTTGTATTCGCACAGGCCGTCGAACGTGATCATTTCGTCTAGTTCGACTTCGCCTTGGCGCTTGCCGCGCGAGCCGGTCGAAAGATAAAGCCCCTTGCCGCCGCGCTTGGCGAGTTCGGTGTTGTAGACGATTTCCAAGTCCGACTTCAGCTGCCCGACATGGAGCGAGGCAATCGCGGCATCGACCGCGATCTCGTTCATCGCCGCGGCTTTGCGGATGATGGCGAGCTCCGGTGCGGACTTGATCATTCGAATCTCGCGGAAAATGTGGGTCGCTTCCGTGCCTTTGAGATTCTTGAGCCCGATCTCGTTCATCCAGGTGACGGCGCGCGGATCGTCCGTGCCGAGCTTGGCGTTTTCGAGACCCGCGTCCTTGATCGCCTTCTTGAGCGCGTAAGCCGCATTGACCGAATACTTGCCGCGGTAACTTTCGGCGTGGGCCAGGAACGCGCGGTCGTCGTCGCGCAACGACGACTCACGTACCGGCCATTTCAATCCTTCCTGCACCGCTTCGGGGTCTTCGGTGTCGGGATCGAAATCGCGTCGGTCGAACATGGTCGGATGGGAGAACGCACACACGTTGGGCACCCAGGTGGTGTCGGGATTTTCGTGCAGGCGTTGGAACTCGACCGCCGAGCCGATCAGCGCCGCCGGCGCATCTTCGCGCCGCGGCAGCAGGGCGAAATTGTAGAACTGGCGGCGCATGTTCATGAACGGCCCCCAGTAATCGGTCAGATAGTAGATGTTTACCGGCGTGGTCGCGACCAGACCGTCGAGGCCGTGCTTGTCCATGACCTGATAGGCGCGTTCTTTGTTGAGCAACATGGACGTTTCTCCCGGTGGAGCTTTTGGATTTGACGGCCACCGTCAATCGAACATTACGACTTGGCGCACCGTACCACCGGCGGCCAACCGGTCGAAAGCCTCGTTGATGTCGTCCAGCTTGATGCGATCGCTCATCAGGCGATCGACCGGCAATTTTCCCGCGCGGTAGAGCGCGATGTAGGTCGGGATGTCGCGCACCGGCACGCAGCCGCCGAGGTAGCTGCCCTTAATGGTGCGCTCCTCGCCGACCAGTTGGACCGGCGCGAAGGCCATGGTTTTCTGCGGATGCGGTAAGCCTGCGGTCACGGTTTCGCCGCCGCGGCGCGTGATCTTCCACGCGAGTTCGAGCGCCGGCACCGATCCGGCCATCTCGAACGCGTAATCGACACCGCCGCCGGTGGCGGCTTTCACCTTTTCGACAATATCCGCATCGGCCGCATTGAACGCTTCAGTGGCGCCGAGCTGGCGGGCAAGCTGGAGTTTGTCGTCGCGCAAATCGATGGCCACGATCTGGCGCGCGCCCGCGACTTGCGCACCGAGCAAACTGTTCAAACCGACGCCGCCCAGGCCGATGACGGCGACGCGGGCGCCGGCTTTCACTCGCGATGTATTGAGGACCGCGCCGACACCGGTGATGACGGCGCAGCCGAACAGCGCGGCCTCGTCGAACGGCAGCGACTTGTCGACCTTGACCACCGAGTTGCGGCTGACCACCGCGTGATCGGCAAAAGCCGAAACGCCAAGATGATGGTGGACGGGCTTACCGTTTTTCTTAAGACGCCGGGCGCCGGAAATGAGCGCACCGGCAACGTTGCTGGCGGCCCCCGGCTCACATAATGCCGGCCGGCCTTCGGCGCATGGCACGCAATGGCCGCAACTCGGTACGAAGACCAGCACGACATGATCGCCGACCTCGATGTCCTTGATGCCGCCGCCGACCTGCTTGACGACGCCCGCCGCTTCATGACCCAGCGCCATCGGCGTCGGGCGCGGCCGGGTGCCTTCGATCACCGACAAATCCGAGTGACACAAGCCGGCGGCCTTAATTTGAATGAGCAACTCCCCGTCGCCAGGCGGATCGAGTTCCAGCTCCTCGATCTTAAGCGGCTTCGATTTGGCGTAAGGCGCGGGCGCGCCCATTTCGTGCAACACGGCGGCTCGAATTTTCATGACATCCCTCCTGGCGCGCGGCGCGTGCAATTCCGACCGCGGGCGCTTTGCGACCGTTAAACAACGAGTCCGCACTATCGTCCAGCGCCACTTCGCATTCTGCCCGCAACACGTGCGGGAGGCCTCCGCGGAGGTGCGCTTCCACAGCCATGACGTATTATTCTATTCTGCGGCGGCGCATGACGAGGATGAGGAGGCATTCGTGCCCTCGCTCGGGTGGTATTTTCTGGCCGCACTGGCCGTCCTGATCGGATTGGTGCTCGCCGTTCCAAGCGACGGCAAAGAGCCCGAACCGCGCATCGTCGGTACCGTAGGCGCTGTGGTCGCGCCCGGCGATATCGGCGACAGGATCTGGAACGATTACGCCCGCACCATCAAGGAAAAAAGCGCAGGCCGGCTTGCCGTCAAACTGCTGATCAGGGGCGAAGCCGGTGGCGAGGACGGCATGATGACCGCGCTGATCCGCAACCGTATCCAAATCTCGAGCTTCAGCGAAGCGGGCATGTCGCGCATCGTGCCCGAATATCAGTTGCTGGCCGCGCCGTTTTTATTCGACTCGCTGGCGGAGTGGCATTTCGTTCTCGACAACTACCTACTCGAACGCTTCCGCGACATGTGCGCGGACAAGGGCGTGTACCTTCACGGGTTCCAAGATGTCGGCTGGTCCATCGTCTACGCCAAGAAACCGCTGCTTGAACCGGCCGATGTTCAGGGTGTTCGCATGCGGGCCTTGAGTTCGCGCACATCGGCAATGTTTTTAACCGCGCTTGGCGCCGACGTCATTCATCTGCAACGCAACGAACTGGTGACGAGCCTGCAAACCGGACTCATCGAAGGCGGCGAAAGCGCGGTGGTCTTGTATGCGCGCGGCGGCGTGGCCGAATACGCACCGCACATGACCCTGACCGAACATTCACGCACGTCGGGAACAAGCGTCTTCAACAAGGCCTGGCTGGACGGCTTGGACGGCGGCGACCGCACCATTGTGCTGGGGTCTTACGGCACGGAAGCCGAGCAGCGCGCCGAGGCCTTGCGGCTTTACGATCTCGAGATCGAACGTTTGCCGAAACTGGGCGTTTCCATTCACCGCCTCACACCCGAGCAACGTGCGCGCTGGCGCGAGGCCGTGTCCGGCAACACGCGGCAGCTGATCGAGGAAATCGGCGGACGATCCCAGGAAGTTTACGATGTGATCCTGTCCGCCAAGGCCGAATTTGCACGGCGCCGGAATTGATTCGTTCGTCTATTTCGCGAACTTGTCGACCAGGGATTGGTAATTGTCTTGGCCGGGCAATTCGGTGAACGCGATCATACGGAAAACACGGTTGAGCATGTCCACGCGCACGGCTTCGCGCGCATCCTCGGTCGCGAGGTCCGGGCTATAGGCTTCGATATTGGCAGGCGTGGCGATCTTGCCTTCGACCGCCAAGCGCTCATGGGTATCGAGCCGCTCGCGCAGAACCGCGACCTCGCCGGTCAGCGCCATCACCATACCGAGCAACTTGTCCACCGCCGGATCGTCGAAAAAAAACGGCCGGCGGCCCTTGGACACGCGCATCCGCGGCCGCCGCTGCGTCCAGCCTTTGCCGGAGCCGGATTTCGGCGCCGCGCGGCGCGAAACCTTGGCTTTTTTGTTTTTCACAACCATGTCGCACCCCTACTCCGTTCTTTTGCCGCAGCCTCACCCTGCGCTACCATAAGTCAACATCGACCCGACCGGGAGTCCCGACCGTGCGCAATAACTCCACCCACGAGATGTTTCCCGAAGCGACCCACGACGAGCAGTCGCTGCAAAACTACATCAAGTCGCTGCGCGTATTCGCAACGCGCGGCTTTCACGGCGGCAACAAAGCGGTATTCGAGGCCAAGGTCGCGCCGGCGCTGCGCCGCAAGACCGGCGCCAAAATGCCGAGCCGCAAGGCCATGCGCGAAGCCATGGACAAGGAAGAACATAACCAGTGGTGGTCGGCGGTCATGCGCAACACCCAGGAGATGCTCTATGATTCGGTCGGCCCGTCGATCGAGCGGCAACTGCCGGCGCTGGTCAAGAAAGCCAAGACGCTGCGCAACAAGCGTGGATCGCTGAAACTCGATTCCAAGATCAAAGTGCCGCCTTACCTTGCAGCGGTCGACATGCATTGCAAACCGGGCAGCTATCAGCAGGAACTGGGCGACGACGACGTGTTCCCGGGCGCGGAATTCGACCGCACGTTCAGGCTGTTCTCCATGGGCGGCCTCGGCCCCAACCTGGACGACCAGGGCTGGACGGCGATCAAATGGATCAAGAAAAAGTTCCCGAAACTAAAACCGAAGCGGATTCTCGATCTCGGCTGCACGGTCGGCCATTCGACCCTGCCTTACTGCGACGGTTTCGGGGCGGGCGTCGAAGTTCATGCCATCGACGTTGCCGCGCCTTGCCTGCGTTACGGCCATGCACGCGCGGTGGCTATGGGCAAGGACGTCCATTTCCGCCAAGCCGATGCCGAGCATTTGCCGTTTCCCGACGAACATTTCGATCTGGTGGTCAGCCACGCGCTGATGCACGAGACGTCGAAAAAAGCGATCCGCCAGATTTACAAAGAAGCGTATCGCGTACTACGGCCCGGCGGCGTACTCACCTTCCTCGACGGCATCACGCCCAATAATCCTTACGAAAAATTCTATGCCGAATGGATGGCCCACTATAACAACGAGCCCTACCTCGGCACCGTGCAGGACGAAGACTTCAAGGCGATTTGCGCGCAGGCCGGCTTCAAGCCGTCCAAAGTGATCGTCGAGCAGACGGCACCCAACTTGAAACCGCGCGCGACCGACGAAAAAATCGTGTTCCAGTACATCATCGTTGCGGCGCAGAAATAGCATCAAGCCTTGGCGGCGCGCGATTCCCGGTAGGCGATGAACATTCCTGCCCCGGCGATCAACGCCATGCCTGCAACGGTGCTGCCATTGGGCAAGTTGCCGAACAAGACGTAGCCGATCACGACCGCCCAAATCAGCGCGGTGTAATCGAACGGCGCCAGCAACGACGGCGACGCCGAGCGGAACGCCAGCGCGATCAGAAGGTGTGTGCCGCCGGCGGCAAATCCGCCGATCACCATGGCCGAAAATCCCGGCACCGTCAGCGGCACCCACACGAACGGCGCCCAGGCAAGCGCGACCACAAACACCGCGAGCTGAGGCCAAAACGCGAGCGCGGTCACGGTTTCGGTGTGGCGCATTTGCCGGTTGGTGATCACGAATACCGCATAGGCTGCGGCAATGGCGACCGCGAGCAAGGCGTAAGGGTTGAACAGACTGGTGCCGGGCCGCACGATCATCAGCATTCCGAAAAACCCGACCGCCACGGCTGCCCACCGGCGCGGGCCGACCGGCTCCTTCAGCCAGACGGCGGCCATGATCGTGGTCAAGATCGGCGTCGACATGCCGATGGCGGCCGCATCGGCCAGCGCCATATGCCGCAGCACGTAGTACCAGAGAAAAACGTTGAACACTTGGATGCCGCCACGGAACAAATGCGCCCACGGGCGGCGGGTGGAAAGCGCGCGCCAGCCGCCTTCGCGTTTCAATCCCGGCAGCATGATACCAAGTGTGAAGATGCTGCGGATGCAGTTGTATTGTGGGATCGGAAACTCGGCGACGGCGTATTTTCCGGCGGCGTCGTTGATGGTCCGCAACAGCGCGCCCGAAAGTGCTGCGCCAATTCCCATCGCGTTGTTATCGGCGCGGTAAGGCGTGCCTCCAGACATCGTCTTATGCGGCCGGTTGATTTGGTTCTGCGGCGGCGCGCGTTTCGCGAAAGACCATGAACAAACCCGCGCTGACGATCAGCGCCATGCCGATCCAGGTGACGAAAACCGGCCAATCGCCGAACACGAAGTAGCCGAACACCACCGACCAGATCAGCCCGGTATAGTCGAGGGGCGCTAACACCGAAGATGGCGCGAGCCGGAAAGCGTACGTGAGCAACAAATGGCCGACACCGGCAGCAACACCGGTCAATACCATGAGCGCGAACGCAGACCACGTCATCGGCGTCCAGACGAACGGCGCGATGGCTGCCGACACCGCGCACACGGCGATTTGGGGATAAAGCGTGATGGCGGAAACAGACTCGGTCATGCGCATGGCGCGATTCGACACCATGTAGATCGCATAACCCAACGCACCCAGCGCGGGCAGGATCGCGATCGGCTGGAACAAGTCGGTTCCCGGTTGGATGATGAACAGCATTCCGCCAAACCCGACGACAACGGCGCCCCAACGCCACGGCCCGACGTGTTCCTTCAAAGCCACCGCCGACAATGCCGTGATGAACAACGGCGCGCACAGAATGATGGCGCCGGCGTCCGCCAACGGCATGAACTTGAGCGAGAAAAACCAAGCGTACGCGATCGCGACCAGAACGATCGAGCGGGCAAAGTGTGCGGCGGGGCGCGCGGTGCGCAGCGACGACAAGCCGCCTTCGCGCAACACGATCGGCGCGAGAATCAATGTGGCGAAGATTCCGCGCACGAAATTCAATTGTGCGACGTGATAATTCTGCACCACCCACTTGCCGGCGACATCGGTGATGACCAGGGTCAACGCACCGGCCAACATCAAAATGATGCCGAGCGGTTTGTTGTCTGCGGATGAGAATTGAACGGACATCGGCGGGAACTGCGGTAAACGCTGTGAAGCTTGTGACATGGACCCCGATTGCCGTCCAGTTCATTGCTCCTTTCCGGCGGGGGTGGTTGCCTCTCGCGCCGCCATGGTATGGCATGGATATGATCGCGCAGCCGTCGCCGCAGAAGCCGTTTTATACGTGGGAAGAGCGTTTGAAATACGCCTTGATCCCGCCGCGACTCTACATGTGGCGTCTCTTGCGCAAATACGCCCGCAAGGGCGAAGCCGAGATGAAATTGCTGCCGGATCTGGTGGCGCGCGACAAGATCGCGATCGATGTCGGGGCCAACAAGGGCGTCTATACGCATACCTTGGCCAAGCTATGCCGCGAAGTGCGCGCCTTCGAACCCAATCCGAAAATCTACCGCATCCTGACGCGCGCATTGCCGCACAACGCCGTCACATATCCCGTCGCGCTTTCGGACACTACGGGAACGGCGGAACTCATCATCCCGGCCCACAAGCGGGGCGGCTTTTCCAATCAAGGCGCGTCGCTCGACGCACGCAAGAAGGCGGCGCCGTTTGGATATGCCTCGGCGACGGTCGAAACGCGCACACTCGATTCCTATGATTTCCGCGATGTCGGTTTCATCAAAATCGATGTCGAAGGATTCGAAGAAGCCGTGCTGCGTGGCGCGGCCGAAACCTTGCGGCGGGAACGGCCGACGGTCTTGGTGGAAATGGAGGAGCGCCATACCGGTCGGCCAATCGAGCGATCTCTCACGGATATGGCGGCAGGAGGGTTCGACGTGTCGTTTGTAAGGGATGGACGCCTGACACCCATTCGCGCGTTCGACCCCGAGTCCGACCATCGCCGGCGCTACGGACAAGCCGGTTATGTGTTCAATTTCATCCTAAAACCGGTCGAGTAGACAGGGTTAACCGCCCTCGCCTTGCCGGTTTGCCGCGAACCTGCTACCTCAACGGCATGACCCGGACCGCATGGAACGCCCTGCCGCGAATTCGCCGCCCGATGCTCTGACGAGCATCGGGTCACCGTTTATCGCGCGCGTTCCATATTTCTTTCGTCCGGAGTCCTTCCCATGTCCGCTTCTACCCTGACCCCTGAGTATGTCTTAACGACGGCGAAAACCATCGCCGGACACAACGTCGTCACGCCAACCATCGCCAACGAAGCGCTGTCGCGGCGCACCGGGGCCGACGTTTTCCTCAAGCTCGAAAACCTTCAGCATACCGGCGCGTTCAAGGCACGCGGCGCGATCGCCAAACTGCTCACGCTTGACGACGCGCAACGCAAGGCCGGTGTGATCGCCATGTCGGCCGGCAACCATGCGCAGGGCGTGGCATTCCATGCCGCACGGCTGAAAATCCGCGCAACCATCGTCATGCCCAAGGGCACGCCGTTCATGAAAATCCGCAAGACGCGCGACTATGGCGCGACGGTCTTGCTGGAGGGCGATACGCTCCACGACGCCGCGGTGTTCGCGCAAGCGATGGCCAAGGAAAAAGGCCTGACGTTCGTTCATCCCTACAACGACGAAGCCGTCATCGCCGGCCAAGGCAGTTTGGCCGTCGAAATGGTCGAAGCCGTTCCCGATCTCGATGTGATCGTTATACCGGTGGGCGGTGGCGGCTTAATCGCGGGATGCGCGCTGGCGATCAAGAAGCTCAAGCCCAGCATCGACGTGGTCGGGGTCGAGCCGGAACTTTATCCGTCGATGACCAACGCGTTGCAGGGCCGTAACCGTCCGTGCACGGGTTCGACCATCGCCGAGGGGATCGCGGTGCGCGAGGTCGGCGCCAAGACGATACAGATCGTGCGCGAAATGACACGCACCATCGTCACCGTCAGCGAAACCGGCATTGAGCGCGGCATTGCCATGCTGGCGACGCAGGCGAAAACCGTAAGCGAAGGCGCGGGAGCGGCGGCGCTGGCGGCGTTGCTGGAGCACCGCGACATGTTTGAAAACCGCCGCGTCGGGCTGGTGATCTCGGGCGGCAACATCGACGCACGTATGATGTCTTCGGTGCTGATGCGCGATCTGGTGCGCCAGGGCCAGGTGCTGACGCTGAACATCGAGATGCCCGACAAGCCCGGCCAATTACAGGCCGTGAGCGCGGTCTGCGCCGAGGAAGGCGCCAACGTCTTGGAAGTCGCGCATAGCCGCTTCGCCATGGATTTGTCGGCGAGCGCCGCCCGCCTCGGCATCACCATCGAAACCCGCGACGAAGACCACGCTCATCAGGTCATCGACCGGCTTAAGGCGTCCGGCTTTAACGTCGCGGTCAAGGACCCCACGGCCGACTGAACCGGTATTTCGCGGCCGATTTTCCCGGTTGAGTCCGCCGCCGGCCCTGCCACAATCGCGGTGACGCGGGTAGAACGGCGCGGGAGGAACACATGGCCGATCACGAACTGCAGCGGCGGTCGCTCTTGGCCGGAACCGGCATGGGTATCTTGTCCATGGCTGGGTTGGGCGTGCCGGAACTGACACGCCCGCGCATGGCCATGGCGGCCAATACCGATGGCCTCGACGACTTCACGACGTTTATCAAAATCTATTCCAGCATTGCGCCGGGCCGCCATTGGTGGTGGTTCACGGGCCGGTGGGACTTAATCGCACCGGGTCATACGCCGGTACCGCTGGTCGGCTTCGATACGCTCATCCGCCGCGAGGTGAAACGCGAAGACGGCGGCGTCAACCATACCCGCGGCTGGGAAGGCATGGTGTTCTGGGATCTGCAATCGCGCGAATTGATCGACACCATGACCAACCCGATCAACGGGCGCGAAATTTCGCCGCACTATACCAAGGAAGGCCCGACCAACACGCGCACGTCGAAAGCGGGATTCCATATTGGCGCGGGCGCCGAAGGACCCCAAACGCGTCCGATCGATTTCCCGCGGACCGTCGTGGGCGATGCGGTATGGATCGAACGCGCGATGAACGCCCGCGCGCCCCACCCAATGAAGCCGGCCGAATGGAAACTTGAATCCTCGGGTGAACTTTATTGGACGAATATCGTCTCCATCCTGCGCGGCAAGATCAGTGAAGTGAACGATCCCAACGTTCAGATGGCGTCGGCCGACTATATCATCGGCGGCCAATCCGTGCCGCTGCCGTGGATGCTGATGGGTCAGAGCGGCGCGATGGTCGGTTGGACGGGATACGGCCGTAAACTCTTTACGCTCGACGACCTGCCCGCACGCTCGCGCCGATGGTACGAGGAACGCCATCCCGAGTTGTTCGGCGACGCGGAACCGTGGACCGAATACAACAACGCATTTCACGGTTTCATGGCGGCACGGACGCCGACCGCGCCCTGACGCGGCCTAATTCGCCCGCAAGTCCTCGTACGACACCATGACATGCTCGCGGTATGCGGGCCGTTCTTGCATGCGCGCATACCACGCCTCGACGTTGGGCAATTTGGGCCGCTCGATCTCAAGCGTGAAGTAACGATAAAGCGTCGCGGCCAGTGGGATCTCCGCATAGGTGAATTCCGGTCCCGAAAGAAACGGCCGGGTCGCCAGAATACCGTCGGCCAAAGTGTAGTTCTTGTTCGCCGCGATGGTCTTGGCTTCGATCAGCGATTTATTCCATCGCGCCGGCGGCGTGCGGATCATGGCGACAAACAAATCGATCACGTCGAGTTGCAGCTTGGTTTGCGCCCACTCCATCCATTGATCGACGTTGGCCCGCGCGGCAGGGTCCGCCGGCCAAAACGATCCCGCGCCGTATTTCGCCGCAAGATAGCGCACGATGGCGTTCGATTCCCACATGACGAGATCGCCGTCTTTGATCACCGGGACAAGACCGTGCGGCGACATGGCCTTGAACTCGGGCGTGTCGAGCCCGCCGAATTTCCAGCCCGCATCGATCCGCTTGTGCGGCACGCCGAGCTCGGCCAGCGCCCACATGACTTTCTGCACATTGAACGAGGTCGTGCGCCCCCAGATCGTGAGCATGACAAGCCTTCCTATTTGATGAGTTTGCTGACATCCTTGAATTCGGGCGTACCCGAGACGTCCAGCCACTCGAACAACGCCATTTCCGTGTTCACCGCCGAAACGCCATTGGCGAGATAGCGTTGTCTCGCCAGGTCGATACTGGCGGGTTGGCGCGACGAAACCGCATCCATGACAACCGCAACATCGTAACCCATCGCCTTGAACCCGAGCGCCGATTGCAACACGCAAACATGGCTTTCGATGCCGGCGACAACGACCTGCCGCCGCCCTTCGGCCGCAAGCGCACCGATGCGTTGCGCCAATCCCGGATCTTCGGCGCACGAAAAATGCATTTTTTCGAGAATCGGCGAATCGCCGCGCAGATTGTCGAGCCGTGTCGCGGTCGGTCCCAAACCTTTGCGGTATTGTTCGGATAAGGTCGTTGGAACACCGAGCCGTGCCGCCGCTTCGAGCAAGACCGCGCAGCGTTCGAGCAACCGGTCGGGTTCATGCATGGCCGGAAGCAGCCGCTCCTGCACATCGACAATCAGCAATTGACTTGATGCGCGCGACAGCAGCATGGCGGCTTAGACCGTCTTTTGCTTGTTGAACAAATTCTCGAAGGCTTCCTTGTCGGGATTGCCGAGAATCATTGCGTCTTCGAGGACGGCGCAGCCCTTGATGACGGCCGGGCGCTCGCCGACGGCGGTGCGCCAGCGTTTGACATTGGGATATTCGTCGAGCTCGATGTGGTGGAAGTCGTAAATCTTCACCCACGGATAGGTCGCCATATCGGCAATGGAATACTCGCCCGCAAGGTATTCCGTGTCGGCGAGGCGTTTGTCCATGACGCGGTAGAGGCGTTTGGTTTCGTTCCAATAGCGCTCCATGGCGTAGGGGATTTTTTCCGGTGCGTACTGAAAGAAGTGCCCGCACTGGCCGAACATTGGGCCGACGTTGGCGACCTGGAAAATCGTCCATTGGATGACGTCGAACCGCTTGGCTGGGTCCGTGGGGAGAAAGCGCCCGGTTTTCTCGGCGAGGTAAATCAGGATCGCGCCCGATTCGAATACGGTATAGGGCTTCCCGCCGGGGCCATCGCGATCGACGATGGTGGGAATTTTGTTGTTTGGATTGAGCTTGAGGTATTCGGGGTCGAATTGATCCCCTTTCAACATATTGATCGGATGGACCTCGTAGGGCAGGCCGCATTCTTCAAGCATGATGGGGATTTTGTGACCGTTGGGTGTCGGCCAGTAATACAAATCGATCATAAGCGCTTCCGTGATCAGCTGTTTCGGCGATGGTGCACTTTAGGGCGGGCGGCAGGCGTGTGAAAGTGCCCCGGTGCGCTTGGCGGCGACGCTCTGCCGGAGTACTGTTGCGGTCATGACCCAAGGCGACCACACGTTCACCGTCCAACCACGCGTCGGCCCGGCCATGAACCGCAAGCGGGTCATCGTCTGGATGACTGCGGGCGTATTCGCCATGTTGGCCGTCATCACGATCGGCGGCTACGGCAGCTTGCCGCCGTGGCCGGTGTGGCTGAGCTTTGGCGTCAGCCACCTGTTTTTCTGCATCGTTGTGGCGAAGGTCAAACCGTTTCGCGGGCCCTATACGACACCGATGCTGAACCGCGACAGCGATTAGCGCCGACGTTGCCGCCCACCCTTCCCCGCCGCCACGTTCTTGCCGGTGCCGCCGGCTTGGCAGCGGCTTTGCCCACGTCTTCGCACGCCGCGCCGGTCCACGCGCGCATTACGGCCCAAGCCCTGGTCGATTCGGTGTGGGATCAACAATGGGATGCGTTCAAAGCCAACATCTCCCGGCACGACGACATCGCGGTCGAATACTTCATCCGCGGCGAAACCGGCAACGAAGAGCAGATGCTGACCGCCCTGCGCCGCAATCGCGTGCAGATCGGCGGCATTACCATGTGGGGCTTGGCCGGGATCATTCCCGAAGCGGCGGTGCCGATGGTGCCGTTCTTGTTCGACAGCCGCGACGAAGTGGATTTCGTCTTCGATAACTATCTGGTCGCGCCGTTTACCGAGATGCTGCGCGAGAACGGCCTGACATTTCTTCTGTGGTCCGAAGTCGGCTGGAGCAATCTCTACGCGAAGCGCGCGGTTCTCACGCTCGACGACATCAAAGGTATGAAAGTGCGCGGTTCGCCCAATTTCGCCGCACAGGCTTTCTTGCAATCGGTCGGCGCGGACTCCGTGCCCCTCGGCATCGCCGACATTGCTCCCGCGCTGCAGACGGGATTGGTCGACGGCGGACTGTCGAGCCTGACCTTTTTCTACTACGGCTTTCGCACGTTCGCGACGGACGTGACCCAATTGCACCAAAGCTACGATCAGGGCGTGCAGATCGCCAATGCGGCGTGGTGGGATTCGATGTCGGCCGCTCAGCAGCGGGCTTTCCGCGAGGCCTTCGTGCCGATCGATCGGGCCCGCGCCCAATTGCGCGCGCTTGAGGACGAAATCTTGGAGAAGTTGAAACTTGAGGGAATCCGGGTCCACGCCCTGACACCGGAGCAACGCAGCGCTTGGGCCGAGGCGACCCGCCCCGTTCACGCGCAAGTGATCGCGAACATCGGCGGGCGGGCGCAGGAAATTTACGACATCATCCTGGACGGCAAACGCGCATTCGCTGCCCGTTAAATGCGGTTTCGCCACAATCGCGGTGAAAACCGTTTGAGGATGGCGATCACTCGCCGCTAAGATGCGCGCACCCCAAACCTATACACGAAAGAAATGGGGCACATTGGGGAAGCGATGGCAGCTGTAAAGCGGTTCTTGAACGGACTGCGCATCCTGGAACAATCGTTGTGTTTCTGCGCGTTCATGGTGATGGCGGGCGCGCTGATCTACGACGTGCTCAAGCGCGAGATCACCGGCTCGGGCGCCTTCGGCGCGCCGCAGGTCGGGGTGATCGGGATGATCGTGGTGTCCTATATCGGCATCGGCCTCGCGTCGGCGGCCGGCAGCCATTATCGCCCGCGTTTCGCCGACCGGCTGCTGCCGCCGCGTTTCGACCAAGCCCTGAGCCGGATCGGCGACCTCGGCTTCGCGATCTTCTGCGCATTCATGTCCTATATCGCCATCGAAGTGACGATCGAGAGCTATGATCTCAACGACGTCTCGCCGGTGTTGCGTAATCCGATCTGGCCGGTTCAGGCGACGATTGCGGCCGGTTTCGGCCTGGTGGCGTTTCGGCACCTGCTGTTCTTCGCCTTTCCGGCCGTGCGGCCCGCGCCACAGGAAGAAGGCAGCGAATTGGCGTCCCACGAGGAGGCTGAAGAGATCATGCACGGTCACGATGCCTACGACGCGGAGCTGGCGGTCAGGAAAGGCCGTCAACCATGAGCGCCGCCGTCGCGGGAGTCGCGCTGCCGTTCGTGCTCGCAGGCCTTTTGATCCTGCGTCAGAACATCGTCGTCTTGCTCGGCGTCGCGACCTTCTCCGCCTACTATTTCTGGGGCGGCGGCGAGTTGATGAACGTCGTCTACGACATGTGGGACGCGTCCAACCGCGAAGTCCTGCTGTCGGTGCCCTTGTACATCCTGGCCGGCACCATCATGTCGCAAGGGTCCATCGCGGAACGATTGATCAACCTGATGAAGGCCCTGACCCGGCCGATCCCGGGCGGCTTGGCGATTTCTTCGCTGCTGGCCTGCGGCATCTTCGCCGCCATCTCGGGATCGTCGATCGTCACGCTGCTCGCGGTCGGCTCGATCATGTACCCGGCGCTGCTGAAAGCCGGTTACAGCCGCGCGTTCGCCATCGGCATGCTGTGCGCGGGCGGCACGCTGGGCATTATCATTCCGCCCAGCATTCCGCTGATTCTCTACGGCATTATGACTCAGGCGTCGATCGCCGACCTGTTCATCGCCGGCATTGGCCCCGGCTTGTTGCTGATCACGCTGTTTATCCTGTACTCGCTGGCGATCAACTGGACGCGCGACCGCGGCGACCGCTGGAGCCTGCGGGAAATCATCACGGCAGTCCGTGAATCGATTTGGGCCTTGCTCACGCCGTTCGTCATCCTGGGCGGCATTTACTCGGGACACTTCACTCCGACCGAATCCGCGGCCGTCGCCGTGTTAACGGCGATCCTGGTCGAGACCCTCGCCCACCGGCATGGTTTCATGAATCTTTTGCGCGGCGACATTGCCGGTGTCGGCGCGACGTGTACGGATATGGGGCGGTTGATCTGGCGGGTGGTCGGCGAAACCTCGACCATGATGGGCAGCCTGTTTCCGATCCTCGCCATCGCGCTGTCGCTCAACGTGTTCATGACCTACGAACAGGTTCCAAATCAATTGGTCCAATGGCTGACCGGGTTCATCGACAACAAGTGGATGTTCATTGTTCTGGTCAACTTGTTCCTGTTGTTCGTCGGCTGCTTCCTCGATTCCGGTTCGGCGATCCTGATTTTGAGCCCGCTGTTGCCGCCGATGGCGCAGCAATACGGCATGGATTTGGTGCATTTCGGCATCATGATGAACGTCAACCTCGAGGTCGGATATTTGACGCCGCCCATGGGCATCAACCTGATCGTCGCCATGGGCGCCTTCAAGGAAGAGTTCCTGACCATCGTCAAAGGCGTGGTCCCGTTCATCCTGATCATGCTGGTGGCGCTGTGGATCATCGCGCTGGTGCCGGAAATCACCTTGTTCCTGATCAGATGACGGCGAAACGTCCGGCGACGAAGGCTCCCGCCCAGACATCGCCGGCCGCGGCCATGGCGCCGCTGTCACTCGACGATATCGAAGACCGCCGCGCTAAAAACAAGATCGCGCAGCTTCGGACGAAATTGAGTAAAGCCGCCGACGACCCCGATGTCGCCGCGCGCATGGTGCGTCACATTCAAACGTTGTTACGCGAAGGCCAATAAATTTAGAGGGCCGCATCGGATCGCGCGGCATCGCGCGCCAACAGATGGGCTACAAGCGTTCCGGCCCGATCGTCACCAGCGCCTTACCGGTGTTTTCGCCGTTCATTAGCCTGACGAAATGCTCCGGCGCCTTGTCGAGGCCTTCGGCGCGGTCTTCGTGCGCCTTGAGCCGGCCCGACTTGAACAGCGGCACCGCGGCTTTGTGGAATTCGTCCATCCGGTCGTAATAGTCGTAGACGACAAGCCCCAATAGCTGCGCGCGTTTGCCGATGAACGGTCCGAGGTGGTGGCCGTGAAACTCATTATCGGTGGCGCGATTGTATTGCGACATCAGGCCGCACAACACGACTTTGCCATAGAGATTGAGCTGCGGGGTAATGACGTCGAGCACCGGGCCGCCGACATTGTCGAAATATGTATCGATGCCTTCGGGACACGCGGCCTTGAGTTTTTCGGGCCAGTTTTCGTTTTTGTAGTTCACGCACGCGTCGAAGCCGTATTCCTCGACAACGATGCGGCATTTTTCGTCGGAACCTGCGATCCCCACCGTGCGGCAACCCTTGGCCTTGGCGAGCTGCCCGGCGGTGCCGCCGACCGGGCCGGCGGCGGCAGTGGTGAAAAAGGTCGACCCCAGGGCCGGATTGGCGAGCTTCTCGACGCCGCCCCACGCCGTCAGCCCCGGCATGCCGAGCGCGCCCAAATGTGCCGACAGCGACACGGACGCATCCACCTTACGCACTTGATCGTGCGCCGAGGCATTCGACAGGTAGTACGCCTGCCAGCCCGATTCCACGGCGACGTATTCGCCTTCCTTGTAACCGGGATGGCGCGATTGCATGACTTGGGCCACACACCGGCCATAGATCACGTCGCCCTGGTTGAGACGCGCATGCCCCATATGGCGGCCGGCGATGGCGCCGCGCATATAGGGGTCGAGCGACAGGTA
>JAGREB010000008.1 GCA_020446775.1 Paracoccaceae bacterium | reverse complement strand
CCACTTGATGCCGGTCGGGAAGCCCGCGCCGCCGCGCCCGCGCAAACCTGATGCGATGACCTCCTCAACGACCGCCGCGCCGTCGAGTTTGCGTGCCCGGTCGAGACCGTGCAGACCGCCGTGCTTGCGATAGTCGGCAAGGGACAACGGGTCCGTAATGCCACAGCGCGCGAAGACGAGGCGCGTTTGACCTTTCATGAAGGGGTGGTCTTCGGGCTTGCCGATGCAAAGTTTGTGATTCGCGCCGTTCAACATTCCGCCTGCGATCAATTCGGGCAGGTCCGCGGTGCTGAGGGGCCCATAGGCAATACGCCCCTTGGCCGTCTCGACTTCGACCAACGGCTCCAGCCAAAACATGCCACGCGATCCGGTGCGGACGATCTCAATTTTTGTGCCCGATTTCTCGGCTTCAACTTCCATTGCGTGCGCGACGTCATCGGCCCCAACGGCCTTGGCGGCGCTGTCGCGCGGAATGTAAACGCGCGTGGTCATGGTTTGACCTTGGCCAACGCGGCATCGAGCTTATGTTCATCGAGCCGCCCAGCCACCTTTCCGTCGATCAAAGCTGCCGGCGCGCATGCGCACAAACCGAGGCAAAACACCGGTTCAAGCGTGACGTTGCCGTCGGCGGTGGTTTCCCCCCAATCGATTTTGAGCCGTGCGCGTAGATTTTCAGCCAGGCGTTCGCCCCCCATCGCCTGACAGGCTTCCGCCCGGCACAGCTTCACGACATGCCGTCCCGGCGGTGTGCGCCGAAAGTCATGGTAGAACGTCGCCACGCCGTGAACATCGGCGCGCGACAAATTGAGGGCATGGGCGACGAGCGGAATGGCGTCGTCGGGGATATGCCCGAACTCGGCTTGGAGATCGTGCAACACCGGCAGCAATATCGCTGCGGCGGCTGTGCCGCCCGTGCGGCCGATACGCAAAGCGACAATTTCCGCCGCGCGTTCCGCGTTCCAAGTGGCAATGGTGGTCACGGCTTCTCCCGGAGTTCACCATCGGCTTCCCGCCACTCTTGTGGGGGGCGCCCTGGGTCCGATCAACCCCAAATCGAGTTTTCGATTCCGTTATCTACCATGAAATAAATCGCATCATCAGTACCAATAACGCCACAAATTCTGGCCATTTGCCCCGTTCGATCGAGCGCATGCGGCGTCCAATCCATAAACGCGGTCAAAAAAATGGGCGGCACGACGGCCGCCCATTTTCCGGCATTTTTATTGCAGATTATTTCGGGACGTCCGTCGCCTTGTCGGGATCGATCGGCCCGGCGCCGATCGGCAGGGCGCTGGTTGTCACGAAGCCCGATTCCTCGGTCACATCCCAGCCGTGCATGGCGCCCGCGACTTCGCGGATAAAATCGCCTTTGGTGACTTGGAAGTTTTGGCCTTCCTCCATGAAAATCTCGTTTCCACTGGTGATGTAGATCAGAGAATCGGTTTTCGCGGAATTCGGGCCGAGCTTCAGGCCTTTGCGTTGGGTGACAACGCGCACGGAGTTACCGGGAAAATCGTAGCGTCTCAGGACCAGCATATCGTTGCCGCCCGGTTTTACGTCGGCGCCGCGCACGACGGCCGGCGCCGCGCCGGGAGTCAGGCTGCCGGCGGTCCACGCGATGACGACGGCGTCCGACGGGGCGCCTGCGTTGCTCAACATTCCCGTGGGCATGCTTGCCAAATCGCCCGCACCCAGGGTGACGCTTTCGCCGTTAACGGTGGTTTGCAAGCTGCCTTGCAACACGTAAATCGTCTTCTCGTCCGTGATCGGGTGCGCCACGCCGCCGTCGGCGGCCTTGAACG
>JAGREB010000086.1 GCA_020446775.1 Paracoccaceae bacterium | reverse complement strand
TCGACTTCAAGAATACGCTCATCATTCTCACGTCGAATCTCGGCGCGGAAATTCTTGCCAATCAGCCGGAAGGCGAAGATTCATCGGCGGTTCGCGAGCAGGTTATGACGATGGTGCGCGGTGCGTTCCGGCCCGAGTTTCTCAACCGTCTCGATGAAATCTTGCTGTTCCATCGCCTGTTCAAGGCGCAGATGGCAAGCATCGTCGACATTCAAATCGCGCGTGTTGCCAAGCGGCTCGAAAGCCGGGGAATCACGCTCGACCTCGACGCCAAGGCACGCGCGTGGCTGGCCGAACATGGCTATGATCCGGCTTACGGAGCACGGCCTTTGAAGCGCGTGATCCAACGCAGCCTCGAAAACCCGCTGGCGACAGCGGTTCTCGAAGGCCAAGTGGGAGAGGGATCGACCGTTAAAGTTTCGGCGGGCGAAGACGGTCTCAAAATCGGCGGCAAAGTGGTGAAAGCTGCGGCCTAAACCGGCGCTCGCTTACTTCACCCTCGCTTACTTCACCACGGTATCTTGGGAAATCGTCGCCGCGGCAAACTTTTTCGGGGCGCCAAGTTCCGCGAACTGCTGTTCGATCATGGCGCGCGACTGGTTGAACGCCGTCATCATTTTGCCCGACAGCTTTTCCGATGCAGGCATCTTGACGGTCAGGGGATTGACCTGACGGCTGTTGCGTAGAATTTCGAAGTGAAGGTGCGGGCCGGTCGAACGTCCGGTCGTGCCGACATAACCGATGACTTGGCCTTGCTTGACACGCCGGCCGACCTGAAGGCCCGACGCAAAGCGGCTCATGTGCGCGTAAGCCGTGCTATAGCCGCTGTGATGGCGGATGCGGATATAGTTGCCGTATCCGCCGTTGGGGCCGCGCTTCTCGATGACGCCGTCGCCGGCGGCGAGGATCGGCGTACCGGTCGCCGCGCCGAAATCGATGCCTTGGTGCATCTTCGAATAACCGAGAATGGGGTGACGGCGCAGACCGAAGCCCGACGTCAGGCGGGCGCCGTTGATCGGGGTGCGCATCAAGGCCTTGCGTACGCCTTCACCTTTCTCGTTATAGAAATCCGTATCGCCGTCCGCATCGGTGAATGCGTAGAGCTTAAGCGGCGAGCCGCTCAGAGTCATCGAGGCGAACTTGATTCCGTTCGTTCGTACCGTGCGGCCATCCGTGGTGACCGTGCGATCGAACATCACCGAGAACTTGTCGCCGGGACGGATATCGCGCTGGAAGTCGACGTCGTAGGAATACAAGCGCACCATTTCCGCCATGACGTCGAGTGGAACGCCAAGGTTCTGCGCGGTCGCGAACAGGCTCGAATCGATGGTGCCGTCGAAACGCAGCGTTTCATCGTGGGTTTCGGCAAGCACGCTGCGCGCGGCGTACGCGCCGGTGTCATCGCGGTCGACTGCAACCGTATGGCTGGCGTCGAGTTCGAAGGCGAGGCCGCGCAGGGTTTGCGGCGCATCGTCGCCTTCGGCAACGAAACTCAGTGTGAATTTCTGGCCGGCTTGCAAGCGCCGGGGATTGGTGATCGTGCGGATCGCTTCGATGATTTGAAAAGCCTGCGGGCGTTCGAGCCCGGCGCGCGACAAAAGATCGCTCAAGGTGTCGCCGGCGCGAAGCGTGAATTCTTTGGACCAGGTTTTGATGGTCGCGGCCGTGGCGTCGCGCGACGCCGCGATCAGAGCCGATATGTCGAGATCGTCGGGGACGATGACGGACGTTGCGGGTTTGAGAACGGCGCCGAAGGAATTCGGTGCGTTATTGCCCGGCATCGTCTGCGGCAAAAACAGTACTGCCAGCGCGCCGATCGCCGCGCCCACGCCTGAATACATCAGCGTGCCTGGTTGAAGTCCGCGCCCCATTGCACCCCACCACAAAAAAAAGGCCAGCGGTCATCTTCGCGATGACCTCGTGCCTTCGGGCCTCTTTCTCCTTGACCGCAGCGGATCACTGATCGTGTTTTTTTATTACGTGGTCCGCAAAAGCTACTCTGCTGATCCCGACTCGTGGTGTCAACCTGAGATATCAGCAAAAGTATCATAGATTCAGTTCCTTAACGGAAAGTGGACCGAACGGCGCAGGTCACAGCGATGAATCGCGTTTCCGACCAGCGAAAGATTCTTTCACCAAGGACAGGCGGACTATCTAACATTTTGTTTTTAAATGATAAAAACCCCTATTCGGCGCTTTAACGAATGTAAAAATATCGCGCAACATATTTGCGCGGCATTCGGTGCCAAGTTAATAAGTGATTGATTTCATATGATAAAAATTGGCTTATTTCAGGCCTTGA
>JAGREB010000085.1 GCA_020446775.1 Paracoccaceae bacterium | reverse complement strand
CCGGATCGGCGCCGGCGCTTTCGGGACCGACGCGCAACGCGCCGGTCAATTCCGGTACGCGGGCGATCGAACCGCCACCGGCACCGACGGTGCGCACATCGAGCGAGGAGGCACGCACGGTAACGTCACCGACTTTGGTTTCGCGGCGCAGCTGCGGTTCGCCGCTTTCGATCAACGCAACGTCGGTCGAGGTACCGCCCATGTCGAAGGTCAGCAGGTTTTTGTAGCCCGCCTGACGCGAGACCCACAGCGCACCAGCGACCCCGCCGGCCGGACCCGACATCATCAGCGCGACCGGCTGGTCGGCGGCGTTGTCGAACGCCATCAAACCGCCGTCGGAACGCAGCACCTTGTACTTCGCTTCCATCTTCTTCTGCGCGAACGTGCCCTTGAGGTTGCGCAGATAACGGCTGACGGTGGGACGAACGTATGAGTTCGCAACCGCGGTCAGCGTGCGCTCGTATTCGTACATTTCCGGCAGCACTTCGTGGCTCAGGCTGATCGGCACGTCCGGATAGACGTCGTTGATGATGTCGCGAATTTGGCGCTCGTGATCGCCGTTCGCGAACGAGTTGATCAGCGACACGGTGATCGCTTGAACCTTGTTGGCTTTGAGTTTCTCGACCGCCGCGCGAACCGAAGCGTCGTCGACCGGACGGACGACATCGCCGCGCGCGCCAATGCGTTCCTTCACTTCGACCGTGTTTTCCAACAGTGCGAGCGGCAACGGCTTGTTCCAGATGATCCACCCGGCAAGACCGCCGGGGACGAACGAACGGGCGATTTGCAGGACCTGCTTGTAGCCTTCGGTGACGATCAGGCCGACCGTGGCGCCCTTGCCTTCAAGGACCGCGTTGGTCGCCACGGTCGTGCCGTGCATGAATTCGGAGATTTCGGAAGGATCGATCCCGGCGTCTTTGCAGATGCGGGTGATCCCGTTCATCACGCCGATCGATTGGTCCGCCGGCGTCGAGGGCGTCTTGGCCCGGTAGGTTTCGCCGGTTTTTTCGTTGATCAACAACAGGTCGGTGAATGTGCCGCCGACGTCACAGCCCAATCGATAGGTCATGTTCGCGCTCGTCCCTTTTGATATCGTCTTTAAGTGTTGAAAAAGCCCGCCAATCGGCGTGGGAGCCGGCGATTTGAACCGCCTTAACCCCCCGGTCGGCGCAACCCTAGACAATCAGTCCGCCAAAGGCGAATCCCAAACGGACCGCCTCGGCGCGGCGCTCAACTAGCGCAATTTTCCCTGGATTGCCAGAGGCAAGGCCACGTCGTGGGCAGCGCGTTACGCTGCCCGTGCGACATCCGGAAATACACCCGCTTTCCCAAGCATGGCGGGGATCGGTTTGCCGAGTCGCTCCTCCACCCACTGGGCGGTCGCAATCACTTTATTGATGTCGACGCCGGTTTCGACTCCCATGCGGTTCAGCATGTAAACCAGATCCTCCATGGGAATATTTCCGGTGGCGCGCGGCGCGAACGGACATCCGCCGATTCCGCCGGTGGACGCGTCGAGGAAATCGGCCCCCGCCATCACCGCCGCGTAAGCATTGGCGAGACCAGTGTTACGGGTGTTGTGGAGGTGAACGCGGATCGGCATCGACGGCAGCGCGTCCTTGACCCGGTTGACCAGATCTCCGACGTGCACGGGATCTCCGCAACCGATGGTATCGGCCAGCGCGATCGAATCCGGATTCACTTCGGCGCACCGCTTGGCGATATCGACTACTCGGTCGGCCGGAACCTCGCCTTCGAACGGGCAGCCGAACGACGCCCCAATGGTCACCGAGGTCTTAAAACCTTCATTTTTCGCCAGTGCGCCGACTTCCTGCCAGGCCGTGACGGTTTCGGCCGAGGTCATGCCTTGGTTTTTCGTCGCAAACGTGTCGGTCGCGACCACCGCATATCCGACTTCATCGACCTTGGCGGCGCGGGCGCGTTCGAACCCCTTCATATTGAGAATCAGGCCGATGTAGGTGGTCCGGCCATCGCGCGGAACCTGGGACAACACCGCTTCGGCGTCGGCCCTCTGCGGGACGCGCTTGGGATTGACGAAGCTGGCCACCTCGATCCGGGTCACACCCGCGTCGATCACGCGTTTGATGAATTCGACCTTTTCCTCGGTCGGCATGATCTTGGGCTCGCTTTGCAGTCCGTCACGCGGGCCGACTTCGACCAAGGTTACTTTGCGTTTCATTGGCAATGTTCCGTTCTCGGTAAAGGGGATATCCGCGCCCGCGTACACTTAACGCGCTCAGGAACGAATTCGTCTGTCCTAATCTTAGTACCCAAACCAGCATTCGCAAGCGCCGGAGCCCGTACGAAAACGGCCGTTTGAACGCCCAAAGCTTGCCAGGGCCGTTGCGGCCCGGGTATAGCCCCTGATTGTGACGGTTTGGCCGGAGTTTCGGCTGTACGGCGCAGTTTCGAGCGCCGTTGCAGGCGGCAAAGCATCCGGCATTCGCTGAACCAAGAAAGGACGGGGATCATGGCTGGCGAAAACGGGCCTTTGACGGGTTTGAGAATGATCGAAATGGGACAGCTGTTGGCGGGACCGTTTTGCGGTCAGCTGATGGCGGATTTCGGTTGCGAAGTGATCAAGATCGAGCAGCCCAAAGCCGGCGACCCTTTACGCGAGTGGGGCCGGGAAAAGGCAGACGGCAAATCGTTGTGGTGGCCGGTGGCAGCGCGCAACAAGAAGTGCATCACACTCAACGCGCGCGTGCCCGAAGGTCAGGAGATCATCAAAAAGCTGGTGAAGCAGTCGGACTTCCTGCTCGAGAATTTCCGTCCGGGGACGATGGAGAAATGGAATCTCGGCTACGACACGCTTTCGTCGATCAACAAGGGGATCATCATGGTCCGTGTTTCCGGCTACGGCCAAACCGGACCCTATGCGCCGAAAGCCGGCTATGCCGCCGTGGGTGAAGCCATGGGTGGTCTGCGTTACGTGGTCGGCGATCCGTCGACACCGCCAAGCCGCGTCGGCATTTCGCTGGGCGACACCATTGCCGCGACCTACGCCTGCATGGGCGCTTTGATGGCCCTTCATCACCGCCATGTCACCGGTGTCGGCCAAGTGGTCGATTCCGCCATCTATGAAGCGGTGCTGCAAATGATGGAATCGTTGGTCACGGAATACGACAAGGCGGGCTACATCCGCGAACGCACTGGGTCGTTCCTCCCGAACGTCGCGCCGTCGAACGTCTACAAAGCCAAGGACGGCGATTTCTTGATCGCGGCGAACCAAGATTCAGTCTTCAAGCGCCTCGCCGAGATGATGGGCGAACCGGAACTGGCCGACGACGAGCGTTACGCAACGCACAACGCACGCGGCGCGCGTCAAAAGGAATTGGACGACCACATCAACAAGTGGACCAAGACCAAGACCGTGGCCGAATTAACCGAAATGACCGACAAGGCCGGCGTGCCGAGCGGCGTGCTCTACCGGGCACCCGAAATGCTTGAAGACCCGCACTTCAAAGCACGCGAAGCGATTGTCGAAGTCATGGACAAGCATCTCGGCAAATTAAAGATGCAGAGTATGTTCCCGAAACTATCTCAGACGCCGGGTAAAGTGCGTTGGACCGGCCCGGAACACGGCGAACACAACGATGAAATCTACAAAGGCCTGCTGGGCATGGATGATGCGACTTACGCCGATTACAAGGGACGCGGCATCATCTGAATCGAGCCGCGATTTTTTCGACTACGAACTCTTTGCTGCGGTAAGAACTTTTGGGCGCGACAAGGTGTCGCGCCCTTCTCTTTTCAACGCCAGCTTGTAATTGTCCGTTATACAAAAATTACAGTGTCTTTTCTCGACGCGACTCATCGCCGCGTTTAAGGTCCCATCCAAAATCTTGGTGGGTGATGAAAGACCGTCTAGCGCCGGACGTTCAGCGCTTTTTCGATCATTGGAAGTCTTTGCCGCGCGACGGCAAGTTGCCGCGCGTGCGCGATTACTTGGATCGTGTGAAAGCCGATCTGCAACCGAATGTGTTGTTGCTCGACGTCGTCAGCGCGACCGAAGTCTATGTGCGCCTGATCGGCACGCGTTTGGTCGACTTGACGGGACGCGAGCTGACCCGCACCAACTCCCTCGATATCTATGCGCCGGATTTGCGCGTCGAAGTCGGACGGTCGTGCGTCACGATGGTCACGCATCCGTGCGGGCAGATCAGTAAGCGAACGGTCAAGACGTCGGGCGGCATGTTGCTGGCGGCGTCCAGCATCGCGCTTCCGCTTGGCGTCGACGGAAACTTGCTCGGGTGTCTTGCGGCATTCACGGAAATGCATGATCCGGTCGCAACCGACGAAACCATGACCGTGATCCAGCGCCTGACCGACCGCCATTGGATCGATATCGGATACGGAATTCCGGCATAGGTCCGGCGACGGAGGCGCTTGACGCCCCGCGCGAGGTCCACCACAACAAAGCCATAGCGTCCCCACCACGCGAGGGTTCCATGGCCGATCAACACCTCAATCAAGATTACGGCAAAGCCGGCTTCGGCGGGCGGCTCGATTTCGGAAAGAAGCCGTGTTTGCTGCATATCGATTTCGCCCGGGCATATATCGACAAGTCCTGCAGCCTGTATGCGGGCGTCGAGGACACAGTCGTAGCGGCGCGCGAAGTCCTGGACGACGCGCGCAAGGCCGGCATCTTGATCGTACACACCAGGGTCGAGTTCACCCCCGGCGGGCCGGACGGCGGTGTATTTTTCCGCAAGGTTCCGGCGCTCAAGAATTTCGAGCGCGGCAGCAAGTTCGGCGAATTCGTCGAAGGCCTCGAGCCGCTGCCGCACGAGGTGGTCATCACAAAGCAGTATGCCAGCGCCTATTTCGGAACCAACCTTGCGTCGACCTTGACCGCGGCCGGAATCGACACCGTTCTGCATGCCGGCTGGAGCACTTCAGGATGCGTGCGCGCCTCCACGCTCGACAGTTGCCAAAGCGGATTCATTCCAATCGTCATTCGCGAAGCTGTCGGCGACCGCCACCAAGCGCCCCACGAAGCCAATCTTTTCGATTTGCAAGCCAAATACGCCGAGGTCAGAAGCAAAGACGAAGTGATCGCCTACCTGCGCGGCCTGAAAAAGCTCAACTCATAGCGTCGCGCCGCGCAAAGTCCGGGCCGGCCGTAAACTGACCTAGATCAGCGTTCACAACGGACGGGGCTCGTACATTTTCCGGTGGGTATTTTCGTTCGCACCCACTATTTTTGGCGTTTCAATCGCACACGACACCACGAACCTGACAGGGACTCTCCATGACCGAACCAAAAATCAAACTGCCGCGCCAATCGAAAGGCAAGCGGCCGTACTTCTTCGACGATCCGGCGATCGACCAAATGATGACGTTCATTATTGAACTCTCAGCCGAAGTCTCGGTGGTTTACGACCGGCTCGATACGGTCGAACGCCTGCTCGAAACCAAAGGCACGATCTCGCGCGCGGACGTCGAGGGTTACCGCGCGACCGACGAAGTCGAAGCCGAGCGCGTGGCGCGGCGCGATGGGTACCTGAAGCGCGTTTTCAGGATGCATCCCCCGGTGGCGACCTACGGCAAGGGTCAGCCAAAATCCGGTGCGAAGCCCGCCGCCAAGCCGGCGGCAAAGACCAAAGCGAAAACCAAAGCCAAGAAGCCGGCGGTGAAGAAAAAAGCCGCCAAGAAAAAGGCCAAGGCCAAAAAGCGGAAGCGCTAGACGAAGCGCTAGACGAAGCGCTAGACGGTGACCACCACGGTCGAACCGCTGGCAGCGCACATCGCGCGGACGTCGTTCGCCGATTTACCTGAGGCGGCCGTCAAAGCCGCCAAGGTTTTCATTCTCGACACGTTTTCCTGCGCGATCGCAGGTTCGACCGGGCCGTCGGCGGCAGAAACCCTTGCCGCCGCGCGCGGCTGGGGCACGGGCGAGGAGGCCACTGTCTGGGCTCAGGGCACACGACTGCCCGGGCCGAGCGCCGCATTAGTCAACGCCTACCAAATTCACTGCCTCGAATTCGACTGCGTGTTCGAACGCGGCGTGATCCATCCCATGTCGTCGTTGATGTCCGCGCTGCTGTCCGAAGCAGAACGGCAAACCACTTTGACCGGACGTGCGTTCACCGGAAAAGAATTTATCACCGCCGTCGCCGTCGGCATCGATACGTCGTGCAGCATCGCGGCGTGTTCCAATGCGCCGATGCGGTTTTTTCGTCCCGCCGCGGTCGGGGGATTCGGCGCCGCGGCAGCCTGCGCCAAGCTGCGCGGTTACGACAAGATGCAGGTGTGGAACACACTGGGCGTCATGTACGGCCAGACCTCGGGCACCATGCAAGCGCACGTCGAAGGGTCGATGTTGCTCGGTCTTCAAGTCGGGTTTGCGGCCCGCAACGCGCTGGTCGCCTGCGATCTGGTGGCGGCGGGCATCGAAGGCCCCAAGGACGTCATTTCCGGACAGTGGGGTTACCTGCCCTTGTTCGAAGGCGACTATGATATGGAGCCTGTGTGGTCGGAGATCGGCAAGGTGTTCCGTCTGACCCAAGTCGGGCACAAACCGTTTCCGTCCGGGCGGCTGACACACTTTGCCGTCGACGGCTTGCAGCAGCTTCAGGCCAAGCACGGTTTCGCGCCGTCCGACATCGCGCACATCGAGGTCCGCTGCCCGCCCCTTGCCCACCGCTTGGTCGGCCGGCGGCCACGCTTAGGCGCGGAACCGAATTACTCCAAACTCTGCATTCCGTTTGTCGCCGCGCGCACGCTGATGACCGGCGGAGTATTGCAGGACGATTTCACGCCCGAAATCTTGAACGACCCGGCCACGCATGCCTTGGCCGAAAAAGTGACCGTGATCCTCGACGACAATCCCGACCTCAACGCGTTCGGCCCCCAGACAATTACGGTGAGGCTTGCAAGCGGCGCGATTCACGAGATCACGATCGAGCGCGCAATCGGCGACCCGCGCAATCCGTTGCCGCGCGAACGCCAGATCGAGAAATTCTGGCGCTGCTGGGACTTGGCGGCAAAGCCCTTACCGCGCGAAAACGGCGAACGCCTGATCGAACGCATCGATCACCTCGATTCGGTCGAAAGTGTCGGCGAATTGGTTGGTTTGGTGACCCCGCCCTGAACCCCTTGCCGCCGTCACGTTGACCGAAGTCAAAGCGCGCCGCCGGCCAACCGCCTTACACACCTCAGAGTGTATGTTTTGACCAACAGGTGATCGTAGGAAGCCGGGCGACTCCCAACGTCGGCAGGTCTTGAGGCAAGACCTCGCCAATATCTATTTAGGCGCATCGGGTTTCAGTCGAAAGCGACAAGAGAATGCTGCAACAGATCATGCACGAGATGTTCCCTACGCCGAATCATGACGAAGAAGCGCGTCAGGAGTTCGTGAACGATTTCCGGATGCATCTCGCCACGAAGGTGTGTCCGGGCAGCGTTCCCGCGTATTTCAAGCGAGTCATGCCTGCGTTCGTGAAGGAACATGGGCGCGAGCCGAAGGACCGGCACGAGATCCGGCGGGCGATGACCAGAGATCCGTTCTACCAGATGTGGAGCGCGATGCAGCGTTCAAGCCAGGAAATGGTGTGGGATTCGGTGATCGATTCGGTCGAACGCCAACTGCCGGATTTGATCGCCAAAGCCGCCGTTTTAAACGGCAAGGGATCGCTGACGCTTGATCCCGAATTGGAAATCCCGAAATACCACACGGCATTCGATATTCATCTACAACCGGGCGCCTACCATACCGACGTTGTCCAAAACGATCTTGCCGCCGGCGCGGTTTACGATCGCGGCTCGTTCATCTACGCGATGGGCGGCCTGGGCGAACACAACGATGGAATGGGCCGAATTACGCGAAATTTCTTCCGCACGCGCTTTCCCGGCAGGAAACTCGAACGCGTGCTCGACCTGGGCTGCACGATCGGCGGATCGGTTTGTTTTTGGTCGCAGCAGGAGCCGGAAACGGAGTTCCACGCAATCGACGTCGGTGCGCCTTGCCTGAGATACGGACATGCCCGCGCCCGGGCTATCGGTGCGGGGATCCACTTCAGCCAGCAAAACGCAGAAGCTTTGAATTTTCCGGACGCCAGTTTCGATCTCGTCATGTCGCACATCGTGTTGCACGAGACGTCACGCACGGCACTCCAGAACATTTTCAACGAGTGTTACCGCGTACTGAAACCGGGCGGCGTCATGCTGCATCTCGATTTGCAGCAGCGGTGGGGGCAATCGCCCCTGGACGCCTTCTTGGGCGAGTGGGAGATTTACAACAACAACGAGCACTTTTACGGTCAACTCAAGGAGATCGATTGCGGCGAAGTCGCCGTGAACGCCGGTTTCGACAAAGCGAAATTCGGTATTCATCATGTCTCCACGACGTGGCAAGACGACCAAACACCGTACGGCGAAAGCAGCTTCCAGTTACCGATCTATTTGGCCGAAAAATAAAGGCACCAGCGAGGGGAGACGCACCATGGCAACCGATGCCAAGAAACCGATCAAACTGCCGCGCACCGCGAAGGGCAAGAAACCGGTCTATTTCGATCCGGTCACGGATAAGCTGTTGTCGATGATCATGACCCTGATGGGCGAATTGTCGGTCGTGCGCGACCGCCTCGACACTGTCGAGCGCCTGGCGGAAAAAGCGAAGGTGTTCAAGATCGACGACATCGAGAATTACGAAATCCCCGATGAGGTCAACGCGGTGCGCATGGAACGCCGCGCGGCTTACATCGCCCGGGTTTTGAAAACCGTGCAGGACGAACTCGACAGCTTGCAGCAGGACGACGGCGCGGACGGCGCCGCGAAGAAGTAACCGTTACGTTCCGGCGTTACGACCGCCAGAAATGGCGCGTGCACATCACCAGGACCGTAAACAATTCAAGACGGCCCATGATCATCGCCGCCGACAGCACCCATATGGCCGCCGGGTGCAACGACCTGTAATGGCCCGCCGGACCGACAATCTCACCGAGGCCGGGCCCGACATTCCCAAGGCAGGCGGCTGCGGCGGAGAAACTGGTCAGCGTATCGAGTCCGAGCGCCGAGAGAACGAGCGCGACCACGACTAACGTCGCGAAGTAGATGCCGATAAAAGCCATGACCGAGGTCACCACGTCGGGCGCAATCGGCACGCCGTTGAACCTTTGTTGGAACACGCCGCGTGGCGTGACAAGCTGGCGCACGTAACAGCGCGCCATTTCCCACAGCACGACGAACCGCAGCATCTTGATTCCGCCGGCCGTCGAGCCGGTGCAGCCGCCGACGCTGAGCAACAGCGCGAAGACCACGAGCGGCATGCTGCCCCAGAGATTGTAGTCGGTGGTGGCAAAGCCGGTGGTGGTAATGATCGAGATCACGTTGAACAACGCTTGCGTGATCGCCGCGCCCGCGTCGTATCGCCCGGTGGCATAGAGCCAGATCGCGATCACACCGCTGGCGACGGCCACGATCCCGGCGAACAGGCAAACCTGATCGTCGAACACCAATTCCCGCCAACTGCCTTTGAGCGCTTTCAGATAGAGCGTGAAGGGCAAACCGGCGAGCACCATGAAAACGATCGCGTTCCATACTACGATGGTGCTTGGCCAATGCGCGATGGATGAATCGCTGGTCGAGAACCCGCCCGACGAAATCGTCGTCATGGCGTGGATGGCGGCATCGAACGGGGCCATGCCGCCGAACCAGTAACCGAAGCCGCACACGACGGCGAGCAGGCCATATAGTCTAGCGGTGGCGATGGTGATCTGACGCGCGCGCGGCATCACCTTGTCCATGCGGTCGGACGATTCGGTGCGCAGCAATTGCATACCGCCGACGCCGAGAAACGGCAGGATGGCGATGGCCATGACGATGATGCCCAGTCCGCCGACCAACTGCAGCAAACCGCGCCACAGCAGAATGCCCGGCGGCATCGCATCGAGTCCGGTCAAAACCGTCGCGCCGGTGGTGGTGAGGCCCGACGCCGCCTCGAACACGCTGCCGGTAAACGACAAACTGTCGTTGGCGAAGCGAAACGGCAACGCCGCGAACAACGCCAGCGCAACCCACGTAACCGTGGTCAAAACGAACGCCTGCTTGATGTTGAGCGCCATGTTGGGACGGCGGTTCGACAGAATCAGCGCCACGCCGCAAAAACCGGTGACAACCGACGCCACCCAAAAGACGAACCAATCCGGATTGTCGGTCATCAGATCGGCCGCCGCGGGCACCAGCATCAACACAGCCAACCCGGTCAGCAGCAAACCCACAATGTGAAATATCGGCCTGAGATCAGGCATGGGACAACGAACACGCGGTGAACACTGGCTGATACCTTAACACACGCTGCGTTGGATCGGGGTCGCGATCTCGCATGTCAGGACCGCCAGAAATGCCGCGTGAACATGACCAGCACGGTGAACAGCTCAAGTCTGCCCAGCACCATCGCCGCAGACAGAACCCAAATCGCCGACTGCGGGAGGGTCCGATAAGTTCCCGACGGCCCCACGATTTCACCGAGGCCGGGCCCGACGTTGCCGAGGCATGCGGCAGCGGCGGCGAAGCTCGTGGTCGGATCGAGCCCGATCCACGCCAAAACGATGGTGAAGAACCCCAGCGACGCCAGATAAAGGCCCACGAACGCAACGACGGAAATGGCGACGTCGTTTCCGATCGGCATACCGTTGAAGCGTTGCTGAAAAATCCCGTGCGGCGTGATCAATTGGCGCACGTAGCTGCGCGCCACCTGCCACAGAACCGCGAAGCGCATCATCTTGATGCCGCCGGTGGTCGATCCGGTACACCCGCCCGTCAGGAGCAGCATCGCGAAAAAGATATGCGGCAGGCCGCCCCACATCCCGTAGTCCTGCGACATGTAACCGGTGCCGCTGATCACGGACAGGATGTTGAACAAAGCGTGTTCGAAACCGCCCCATAACGGCGCGCGGCCCTCGACTTCCATCCATATCGTCATGGCGATGGACGTGGCGAGCAGGATCACCACCAGCAGCTTGACCTGATCGTCGAACACCAGATCGCGCCAGCTGCCCTTGAGGGTTCGCAAGTAAAGCGTGAACGGCAGCGAGCCGAGGAACATGAAAACGATACCGTTCCACAAAATAAGATCGCCGGGCCATTTGGACAGCGATGCGTCGGACGTCGAGAATCCGCCGGTGGAAATCGTCGTCATGGCGTGAACGGTGGCGTCGAACGGCGCCATGCCGCCGGCCCAATATCCAAAACCGCACAGAACGGCGAAGAACAGGTAGAGGCTTGCCGTCGCCAACGTCAGCTGGCGCGCGCGGGGCAGCACTTTGTCCATCCGGTCCGAGGATTCGGTGCGCAGCAACTGCATGCCGCCGACACGAAGAAACGGCAGGATGGCGATGGCCATAACGATGATGCCGAGCCCGCCGCCCAATTCGAGCAGACCGCGCCACAACAGAATTCCCGGCGGCATGTGGTCGAGTCCGACCAAGACCGTGGCGCCGGTTGTGGTCAACCCCGAGGTCGCCTCGAAAAAGCTTCCCGCGTAGGACAAGTTCACGTCGGCGAATTTGAACGGCAGCGCCGCGAAAATGCCCATCGAGACCCAGACCGTCGTCGTCAGCACGAACGCCTGTTTGACATCGAGCGCGAGCGTGCGCCGGCGATTGGCGAGCACCAGGGCCATGCCGAAAAATCCGGTCGAGACCGCCGAAGCCAAAAACACCAGCGAGTCGGGATCGCCGGTGATCAGGTCCGCGCATGCGGGGATGAGCATCAGCACGGCAAGCCCAGCGAGCAGCCAGCCGTTGATGTGAAGAATCGGCCTCAGATCAGGCATCGGTTTCGGTCACTTGGATCATCGAGTGCGGCGGTCCCCAAACGCGCGGAAAGACTAACACGATCCCTCCGGCAAGTCCGCAAATCCCGATCCCGGCGCGCCGTCCGGGCGGCGGGGCGGCGGGAACTTGTCACCCCGGTGCGGCCCGGTTATACGGGCGGCCAACCGGCTCCACCATCCCTTTCCCGATCATCATGAGCAAGAACAGCGAAACCCGCGCCGCCTATAAGCATTTCCTGCGCATTCCAACGCGCTGGCGGGATAACGACGTTTATCAGCACGTCAACAATACCGAGTACTATTCGTACTTCGACACCGTCATCAACGAGTACCTGATCCGGTTCGGCGGCCTCGACTATGAACAGGGCGAGATCGTCGGCCTCGCCATCGAGACCCACTGCGAGTTCCATAAACCGATCAAATTTCCGCAAGCGGTGGATGCAGGCTTGCGGATCGGCAAGCTGGGCAACTCCTCGGTGCGTTACGAAGTCGGCATCTTCATCGAAGGCGACGAAGCCTGCGCGGCCAACGGGCACTTCGTGCACGTCTTCGTGCGCCGGCCCGAGAACAAGCCGACACCGATCCCGCCCAAATTGCGCGCCGCGATGGAAAAACTTTTGACCGATCCGCACTGAGGAACATTCGATGAGCAAGCACCGCAAGAAACTCCGCGACCTGATGGCGAAGCCGGGCATGATCGTCGTGCCGGGCGGCGGCACGCCGCTCGATATCCGCCTCGCCGAACAAGCCGGTTTCGACGTCGCCTACATGACCGGTTATGGCAACGCCTGCGTTCGTTATGGAGTGCCCGACGTCGGTCTGATCGGCTACGGCGAATTGCAGGACACCGTGCGCGCGATTCGACAGGTGTCGGACATCCCCTTGATCGTCGATTGCGATACGGCTTACGGCGACATCGCCAACGTCAAGCGCACCGTTGAAGGCATGGAATCGCTCGGCGTCGCGGGCATCCAACTCGAGGATCAGGTTTGGCCGAAAAAGTGCGGCCACATGGACGGCAAGTTCGTCGAACCGCGCGACGTGGCGGTGCGCAAGATCAAAGCGGCGGTCGCGGCACGCCAGGACAAAGACTTGGTTATCATCGCGCGCACCGACGCGCGCGGCCCCCTCGGCATGGACGAAGCCATGACCCGCGCCAAGATGTTCATGGACGCCGGCGCCGACATGATCTTCTTCGACGGCCCGCAATCGATCGAAGAACTGCATCAGATTTGCGACGCCAACATCGGCCCACAGATGGCCAATATGTCGGAGACGGGCCTGACGCCTATCTTGTCGGCCAAGGAGTTGGAAGAGATCGGCTTCAAGCTGACGATTTGGCCGTCGACCACCTCGCGCATCGCCGTGCGCCAGGTGTCGGAGTTCCTGAAGCACCTCAAGCAGACCGGCGACTCGCGACCATGGCTCGACCGCATGGCCTCGCTCGCCGAGACCAACGCCGCGCTGGGATTGGGCGGCGTGAAAGCATTCGAGAAAGACATCACCGGCGAGTGAAGCAACGCCCATGAGCGATGAACCCTTGCGCACCCATCGCGGCGGCTGTCATTGCGGCCGTGTCACGTTCGAGATCGACGCGCCGGCATGCGTGGCGGTGCACGACTGCAATTGTTCCATCTGCGCCAAGACCGGCTTTCAGCATCTGATCGTCCCTAAAGACCGGTTCCGGCTCATCAGCGGCGCGGATCATCTGAGCGAATACACCTTCAACACCGGTGTCGCCCGGCACCTGTTTTGCAAGACCTGCGGCGTCAAGTCGTTCTACGTGCCGCGCTCGAACCCCGACGGCTACAGCGTCAATATGCGCTGCATGGACCAAAGCACGTTCGACCGGATCACCCATGAGCCTTTCGACGGGCAAAATTGGGAACAGCATGCCGGCGCGCTGAAACACTTGAGCAAAACCTGATCCCGTCGGCGATCCGGAACCCCTCCAATTTCGAGGGGTTTGATCTTGCTCATGGCGTGGACGCCGCGCCACGGCCTATCCCTTCCAGCTAACGTTTCCGGCCCGCCTGGGGCAAGATGCCCGAGTGGTCCCGAACATCAGCACACCGAGACTTCGCCATGCCCGACAGCCACAACGCCAGCGTCAGCACAACTGAAGACCTGGTCGGCCGCGCCCGTAAGATGGCGCAAAAATTGGCCGCCGGTCGCGTTCAAGCCCTGGCCGACCGGCGCCTGCCCGACAGCACCATCGCCGAATTGATCCAGGCCGGATTCTTCAAAATGATGCAGCCGGCGCGGTTGGGCGGTCTGGAACTCCCCTACGGCGCGCAGGTCGCGGTGTCGGCGGAACTGGCCAAGGCGTGCGGCGCCTCGGGCTGGCTCGCCTCGGTGGTCGCGACCCATCACTGGATGCTCGCGAAGTTCGACCCCAAGGTTCAAGACGAGGTCTGGGGCAAGGACCCGGACGCCGTGGTCTGCTCGGCGTTTGGGTTCGCCGAAGCGAATGTGACCCCTGTCGAGGGCGGTTTCCGCGCCACCGGACGCTGGACCTATTCGAGCGGTTCGCACGCGGGCGCCTGGGCGATGATCGGCATTCCGGTGCCCAATCAGGGCGGGCCGCGCGGCCGTGCCTTCGCGATGGTGCCGCGTGCGGATTTCACCGTGCTCGACAACTGGCATGCGATTGCCTTGCGCGCCTCGGGCAGCAGCGACATCACGCTCAAAGATGTATTCATCCCCGCCCATCGCACCATCGGGTTCGACCTGATCGACCGTGTCGACAGCCCCGGCGCGGCAGTGAACACCGGCCCGACCTACCGCCTGCCCACATGGCATGTGTTCAACCTGACGGGCGTCGGACCGGCGTTGGGTTTGGCGCAAGGCGCGCTCGACACTTTCACGGACGGAATGAAACACCGGCGCAACGTGCTGGGATCCAAGGTGCCGGAACTTCAGAACATACAAATGCGCACCTCGGAATCATCGGCCGAGATTGATGCCGCGCGCATGCTGGCCGATACGCATGTCGCCGCGCTGCAAGCCGCAGCGGTCGCGGGCAACGGTGTCGCGCGCAGCGATCTGCTGCGTCTGCAGCGCGATTGCGCCTATATCGGCCGGCTTTGCACCAACGCCGTCAACCGCCTGGCCGAAGCGCAAGGCGCGGGTGGGTTGAGCGACGATAATCCGGTCAACCTGGCGCAAGCCGACTTGCGCGGCGTTTGTTCGCACATGACGATGGGCTGGGATGCGAATTGCGTTCCTTACGGAAAATTCTTGCTCGGGATCGAACATCAGGGCCTGATCTGAGCGAACGAAGCGAAGGAAGCAGATATGTCAGTTGCCGTTGCCGAGAAAAATTCCGGCATCACCTCCGCCGATCTGGTCAAGCGCGCCGCCGCGCTGGCCCCAAAATTGCGCGCGCGCATAGAGCAAGGCGCGAAGGACCGCAAGGTTCCGGCGGAAACCATCGCGGACTTGGTCGATAGCCGCGTGTTCAGGGCCTGCATGCCGGCGCGCTTCGGCGGCTATGAGTTGCCGTTCGGCGCGCACACCGACGTCGCCATCGAACTTGCGCGGCATTGCGGCTCGACCGGATGGGTCGCAGGCATTATCAGCAGCCACAACTGGTGGCTCGGCAAATATCATCCCGACGCCCAGCATGAAGTATGGGACGATCATGCCGACGCACTGGTCGGCGCGGCCTTCGCGTCTAAACCCGGCACCAAGGCCACCAAGGACGGCAGCGATTTCATCGTCAACGGCGAATGGCTGTATTGCTCGGGCGTCGATAATTGCGACTGGGCATCGCTGATGACACCGGTGCCGCAACCCTCGGGACCGCCGGACTTGGTCATGGTGCTCCTGAAAAAGGGCGAATACAAAATCAAGGACGTGTGGAATTCGCCCGGCATGCGCGCCACCGGCTCGAACAACGTCATCGCCGAAAACGTGCGCGTGCCCGCGCATCGCGTCACGCGCATGGCGGAACTGAACAGCCCCGCTTCGCCCGGCCAGACCCTCAACACCGGTTGGACGTTCAAGCTGCCGATGCTGGACGTGTTCGGTTATTCGGTCGCCGGGCCGACGCTGGGCTGCGGCCGCGCCACCTACGACATCTTTGTCGCGTCGATGACAGGCCGCACCGCGCTCGACGCGAGCAAAGTCACCGATCACGCGACTTTGCAATTGCGCGTCGGCGAAGCGGCGGCGGAACTCGACGCCGCCGAAGCGCTCTACAAGGCCGACATCGCGTTCATGAACGGCGTCGCCAAGGCGGGCGGTACATTGAGCGCGCTGGATATCGCCCGGATTAAACGAAACTGTTCCTATGTCGCGACGCTTTCGAAGCGCGCAGCAACGCGTCTGGTGGAAGCCACCGGCGCCGGCGGCTTGATGGAAGGCAGCCCGGTCTATCGCGCGTTCTCGGACACGTTGGCGGCCGCGGCGCACCGCGCGCTGAACTGGGACATCAACGGCACGACCTTCGGCCGCCTGACGTTTAGCGGCGGGGAATCGGTCGAGGCCGAACTTCAGCGCCGCCAAGCCGCCGCCGCGGCCGCGCTCAAATCGAGTTGATGCGCCAATGAGCGCGCGAATCGGCGGGAATTAATTTAAATCTCCCTCCCCCTTGCGGGGAGGGATTTCGCGGCAATGTTTGAGGATGCATCATGGCGCCCGATAGCGCGACTTCCGCTGAAGAGGTCACAAGCCGCGAGCTGGTCGCGCGCGTCAGCGCGCTTGGACCCAAGCTGCTCGAAAGCCGGCTGCGCGCCGCCAAGGACCGCAAGGTCCCCGAAGACATGATCGCGGACCTGGTCGACGCGAAAGTGTTCCGCGCCTGCCAGCCAAGCCGATACGGCGGTTATGAACTCCCGTTCGGTACGCATACCGACGTCGCCATCGAGATCGCGCGTTATTGCGGTTCGACCGGCTGGGTCGCGGGCATCATTGGCTCGCATAGCTGGTGGATCGCCAAGTGCCGGCCCGAAGTGCAGGACGAAATCTACCGCGACAATCATGACGCCTTGATCGGCGGCGCGTTCAATTCGACGAAGTCAAAGGCCGAGCGCGCCAAAGGCGGCTACATCATCTCGGGCGAGTGGGTGTTCGCGAGCGGCATCGATCACTGCCCGTGGGCAGCCGTCGCCGCCGTGGTGCCGACCCCCGAGGGTAAACCCGACTTCACCATGTTCCTGCTGCCGCGCGCCGACTACACGATCCGCGATGTCTGGCATGCGCCCGGCCTGCGCGGCACCGGCAGCAACACCATCGTCGCCCAGGATTTGTTTGTCCCCGAGCACCGCGCAGCGCGGTTTGCCGACCTGGGCACGCGCCATTCGGTGGGCCAGGATCACAACCCCGGCTGGACCTATCGCCTGCCGATGAGCGGCGTGGTGCATTATTCGGTTGCCGGGCCCGTGATCGGCATGGCGCGGGGCGCGCTCGACGGATTCATCGGCCATGTCACCGGGCGCGAGACGCTGCTTGAAAAGAAAAAACTGCAAGGGCTGACCAATATCCAGCTCCGCGCGGCCGAAGCGTCAGCCGAGGTATTCGCCGCGAAGAGCGTGTACGAAGCCGACCTCGCCATGATGCGCGAAGCCGCCCAGGCCGACCGCGACCTGACCAAGGAAGAGCATTGGCGCATTCGCCGCAACTGCGGCTACATCGGTACGCTGACCAAGCAAGCAACCCGCCGCCTTGCCGAGGCTTTGGGCGGCACAGGCTTGCGCGAAGACCACCGCGTGCACATGGCCGCCGCCGACGCCATGGCGGCCAGCGCCCACATGGCGGTGTCGTGGGACATGGGCGGCATTCCCTACGGAAAACTTCTCCTCGGCCTCGATCCGATGGCGCAGGGCTAGACGAAACGCGCTCAAGCCTTCGCGTGCGCCAGCGCAGCGGTATACAACCGCTCCATCTTGGTATCGTGGATGCCGAGTTCGCGCAGATGCAGCACGATATTTTCGAGATATTCGAAACTGCGCCCTTCGCTGCCGGCGGCCCTGACGATATGCTCGACTTTTCGGTCGTCCGGCCAATGGCCGACGTATTGCTCGTGGGTACGATCAGCCACATAGACCCGCGCGGCGATCTTGCGTCCGTCGGCGAGCGTGACGTGATAGTGGCGCGGGATGTAGATCTTGGTGATCAGCTCGCGGTCATCGAGGTATTTCATCACTCGCGGCACATCGTCCGGTGCGATGCGCAAAGCCCGCCCGGTGCAGTCGCCGCCGTCGCACAAGCCGCAGACGAGGCCGGGATTATCGCGCGTGCCGCGATAGTGGATCGAGATCAGGCACAGGTCGCGGTGAAACCCGCTCAGCGTCGCGGCGGCGATTTCGGCGGGCTCGAACCCCGGCCGCCACATCAATGAGCCGTAGCCGAACACCCAAACCGCTTCGGGGTCGAGCGCGGGGTCGTCCTGGGGCGCGGGAACCGGCGTATAGTGAAAGTCGTTCATGGCTTATCTGGCTTCCGGGCGCTTTGTCCTCATTCCCGACTTCTGCGTCAATGCACATCCCAATTGCCGCCGTGAAAAAGTCGCGATCTCCATGGTAGGATCGCGCTCCATGAGCGAACCCGATTCATTGCCCCCTTCCCCGAATTTTCGGCGTGTCTGGTTATGGCTTGGCGGCGGCATCGCCGCCGCCGTGGCGCTTTACGCCGGATTCTGGTTTGCGACGGCAATCATCCTCAAGGATCAGGCGGAGAAATGGATTGCGCGCCTGACCGCCGACGGCAAGGCCGTCACACACGATGAGATTCGGGTTTCGGGCTTTCCGGCCAAGGTCGATCTTATATTTCCGGATTGGCAGGTTGTGTCTCCGGTCACCGACGGAGGCTGGACGTGGCGGACAAATGCGTTGTCGGTCTGGACCCGGCCATGGACACCGTTGGCGTTCACGGTCGATGTAGCGGGCCAGCATCAGATTTTGGGTGTTTGGACGCCGCCGGGCGTTGCCGCCGAGGTAGCGATCGGATCGGGCGAACTGTCCCCGGTGTTGACCGCAAACGGCCGGCTGCGGGCGATTGCGCTTTCACTTGAAGATGCGCACCTGTCCGTGCCCGAGGCTCCGCTTGCCACACTGGCCGCCGGCGATCTTGTCATTGCACCGCGAACCGGCGACGACGAAGCGCGCTCCGGGTGGCATATCGCGATAAACGTAAAGAATCTCGGGTTTCCCGCCCTCGACGACCCATTTGGCCGGGACCTGCGCACGGTTCACGTGGTCGCGGATTTGGTCGGCGCAGTCGCGCCGGGTCCGTTGATCGATTCGCTTGCGGAATGGCGCGATTCCGGCGGCACGTTGGAGCTGCGCGAGTTCCTGCTGGCATGGCCGCCGCTGACGATGATGGGAAACGGGACAATCACGCTGGACGAGAACTTGCAGCCGATCGGCGCGGCCACGGTCAAATTTCAGGGCTTTTTCGAAACCGTCGACGGCCTGGCGGCAGCCGGCGACTTGAGATCAAGCTCCGCGTCGATGGCGCGCGTGGTGCTCGGCCTAATCGCGCGCGCGCCCGAGGATGGCGGCTCGCCCGAGTTAAGCGTGTCTGTCACCGCACAAGACGGCCAGCTTTACATCGGCCCGCTGTCGCTGATGGATTTACCGCCGGTCGATTGGGTGGCGGTTCAAGGGATTGCGCTACCCTAGCTCGTATTTGGCGATCACCCACGGCTCCTTGGCCGCGGCGGTATACCACGCCTTGACGGCCGGGTGCGCGAGAACGGCATCGCTATAAGCCTTGCATTCGCCGTCGAGGTCCACGCCATAGGTTTTGAAGCGTGTCACCACCGGCGCATACATGGCGTCGGCATTGCTGAAAGCACCGAATAAGAACGGCCCACCGGCGCCGAATTTCTGGCGGCACTCGCGCCAGATCTGGCACACGCGGGCAATGTTTTCGTCGACTTCAGAGTTGCGCGCGATCGAGATCGTCTTGCGCAGGTTCATGGGCATGGACTGACGCAACGCCATGAATCCGGAGTGCATTTCGGCAGAGACAGCCCGGGCAACCGCGCGCGCATGAGGGTCGGTCGGCCACCACTGCTTGTCGTAAAAAGATTCGGCCAAGTATTCCAAGATCGCGAGCGAGTCCCACACCGTGATGCCGCCGTGCAGCAACACCGGCACTTTTCCGGCGGCGGAATACTTGCGGATGGCGGCGGCCGTGTCGTCCTGGCCCAGCGGAACGACGGTTTCGCGAAACGTGAGTCCGTTCGCAGTCATCGCCAGCCATGGGCGCATCGACCACGACGAATACGCCTTGTTGGCGATCACCAAGTGCAGTTCGGTCGTCATGGCGCGGCCTCGCAATACAGGAGCATTGGGGAAGCGTTATGTATCAAGTTCCGCGGTGACGTGAAAGACAACCTGCGGTCAATTCCTGCCATCGTTGAAATTGATTGATCCGGCCCGACGGTCAGGCCTGCTTGGCGTCGATAATGCCGCGGCGGATGGCGCGGGTGCGGGTGAACAAGTCTTCAAGCGCCTTGCCGTCGCCGCGCCGGATCGCTCGTTGCAAGGCCGTCAAATCCTCGCTGAAACGCTGCAGCACTTCGAGCGTGGCATCTTTGTTGTTGAGGAAGATGTCGCGCCACATAACCGGATCGGACGCGGCGATACGGGTGAAGTCGCGAA
>JAGREB010000084.1 GCA_020446775.1 Paracoccaceae bacterium | reverse complement strand
CGCTGATCGAGGCGTTTTATGAGGCTCTCGATTCCATCGTGTCCAAAGGCATGCCGGCGGCGGAAAAAATGGCCAAGGCACCGTAATTCACCTGCTTTCCTTTGCGTGCTAAGAAAAGTCCCAGTGGTCCCGTCCGGATCACTGGGGTTTTTGTTTTAAGTACGGCGCGATCATGCCCGGCATGTTCGGGCTGTTTTTCGCGACGCAATGACGATGAGCGCCATACCCATCACCCGCCACTTCCTGCCGCTCGCCGGCGGCCGCCAGCTACATTACCGCCGCGCGGGTAGGGGCGCGCCGCTGATCATCTTACACCCCTCGCCCAACTCCTCGGCGAGCATGATCCCGGCAATCACCGCGTTTGCGCCGCACTTCACGTGCATCGCGCTCGATACACCGGGATACGGCCTATCCGATGCAATCGTCGACGACCCAACCATGTTATGGGGTTATGCGGACGCCGTGATCACGGCGCTGGACGCGCTCGGCATTCAGCAAGCGTTCGTCTACGGCGCGGCCACCGGAGCGCAGATCGGCATTCAGTTGGCGCGCAAATATCCCGACCGCGTCGCCACGTTGCTGCTCGACGCCAATGGGGATTTCGGCGACGACGATATTTCGCAGGGATATTTCCAAGACATCTCGCCGGTGCGCGACGGCTCGCACCTGGTGAAGATTTGGGACATGTGCCGGCACTTGTCGGTGTTCTTCCCATGGCAATCGACCGAGGCCAAACACCGCATCAAGGCCGACGTCGCCTCGCCCACGGTCATCCAGCACCACGTCAACGACTATCTGCGCGCGGGACCCGACTATGCCAAAGCCTACCTGGCGGCGATGCATGTGGAGCGGCATGAGTCGACCGCCGCAGTGACCGTCCCAACCCTGATGACGCGCAATGTCGCCTCGCCGTTGTTGCGCCATACCGACACGCTGATCGCCAAAGGCCTGCCGAAGAATTTTACCATCCTCCAATGCGACCCGAAAACGCGTTACGCGGTGCAAGTTGAAACGTTAGTGGCGCGGGCGCAGGATTTGAATCTTCCCACCCCGCCTTCTGCACCTGCCGACTTTCAACCACCGTCGTCGCGAATGCAAAACAGCTATTTCAAGGCGCGCGTCGGATTTTTGCGCGCGCGGGTCAATTGGTCCGGCAAGGGACGCCCATTGCTTGCGCTGCACGATCCGGCCGGGTCGTGTCATCTGGTCGAACCGATGCTGCGCGCGTCGATCGGCAAACGCCCGGTGATCGCCCTTGATCTGCCCGGGAATGGCGAGTCCGATAACTTGATCGGCGATCCCGCGTTCGGCGGCGACCCGAACGCGATCACATCGGCCAACTACGCCGCTATCGTCAACGACGCGTTGCGTGACGCGGGCATCGACAGCATCGATGTTTTTGGGCGCTATTCGGGCGGTCCGGTGGCGATGGAGATGAGTTTCGCCGATCCGAAACGCATCAACAAAATCGCGCTTGCGGGGATTGGCATCTACGAGGGCGAGGAACGGGAATCGCTGTTGGCCAATTACACGCCGTCGATCGCGCCGCGGTGGGACGGCAGCCATCTTATGACGGCATGGAGCGTGATGCGCGATCAAGGTCTGTTTTGGCCGTGGTTCAATCGCACCAAAGCCGGCGTGCTGGCCGTTGACAACGCCATCGACGTGAATCTGATTCACCTGCGTGTGGTGGAGATGCTGAAGATCGGCGATCAATACCAAAAAGCCTATGCGGCGATGTGGACCTATCCGATGCGCGACAGATTGCCGCGCCTGAAGGTCCCCGCATTGATCTGTGCGCCGGCATGGGAACCGATCTACGCCAAAATGGCCGAGTGCCACGATGCCGCGCCCCACACCACTACGGCCGAGCTGCCGCCGGGCATGGCCGATTGGCCCCTCGTGCTGGACGGGTTTTGGGCGTCATAAGTCACTGTTTTTTCACGTAAATCGTCGGGCGCACCGACTTGACGGCGCGGCCGGTGCGCGCCAGAGTCGTAGTGTTCACGCCGCGTGCCGGGTGAACACCCGATTGTCTCGCTCAACCAAGTATTGGCGCATCGCGTTCGCCGAAAACCGGAAACCATTTTTCGGCGCGATGCGCGAGAGGAGACCCGCGATGACGCGAGTACCGCTTTTTTCCAGTCCGTTGATGCTGGGCTTCGATCACATCGAACGCATGCTCGACCGCGCCAACAAGACGGCGGCGGAAGGCTATCCCCCCTACAACATCGAGCAGACCGGCG